>QNZF01000009.1 GCA_003978485.1 Persephonella sp. | reverse complement strand
TCTACTTTTATGTAAATCACATTTAGTACATACCTGTATTTCTTTATTAATTAAATCCAACATCTTCTTTTTTTCTTTTAAAATCTCTTCAGAAGAAAGATACTCTTTATCTAAAATAATTTCTTCAAAACCTAACTCTTGCAAAATTTTAAGATGTGTTTTTAACTCTTCATTATTAAAGTTTTCCATATCTTTATATCTCCAATTGTTAAAAAATCTCGGTATGTATGTCCATATATATATCAGGGTAGCTACTTTCCACAAAATTTATAACATTATTCATTATCTTCTCAGCCTGATTTTGTGTAGGTGCTACAAAAACAACTGCTATCTGTGATTTTTGCCATTTATCTAAATCTCCAACTTCAGAAACGGAAACATTAAATTTTGCCCTAACTTTTTCTTTAAAAGATTTTATAACCATTCTTTTTTCTTTTAGAGATGAAGAATGTGGAATGAATATATCAAATAGAATACTTCCAATAAACATATCTTTTCCTCACGGACGAAATTTATTGAGAGTTTAAAATGTAATCTATTAGAGCCCCGTATCTTAAACCTCTATCTGAAACAATAAGGCTATCCTTTCCGAACTGTTCTAATGTTGTATCAAATATTAATATGCCTGCAGGTAGTACCTTTGCCCTTCTATCTTCAATCTGTGGGTAAGCCTGTCTCTTTACTGTAGGGATGGATATTAATTTTTTTAACCATTTATTTATAACTTCTTTAGTTAAAATCTGTCCGTGAACTTTTTTTGAGTTGTAAGGATATATATCTTTTTCCAAAGCAACTAAAGTTGTTATCGTTCCTCCCAATCCTACTATATAATCTGTATCTTTCATATAATCTAAAACTTTCCCTATCTCTTTTCTTAAATAATTCCTTAAATTTTCAATTTCTTTTTCTAATGGAGGGTCATTTTTCAAAAACTCCTCTGTAAGATTTACTATTCCAAAAGGTAGAGAAATAGATTTAATCAATTCTACTTTATTCCCATCTTTATATCCGTAAGCGAACTCTGTGCTACCTCCCCCTTGGTCAACGACTGTCAATTTTCCATTTATATCTAAACTGTAGGCTGTTGCTAAAAATGAGAGATATGCTTCCCTGTTTCCATCTATAAGATTTACTTCAATACCTAAATTTTTTACCTTTTCTAAAAAATCCCTTCCATTTGTTGCCACTCTACAGGCTTCAGTTGCAAATCCTATAATTTTTTTAGCTTTATATTCCTTTGCTATAGCTACATACTCTTTTAAAACAGCCAGTGTTTCTTCTATAGCTTCCCTCTCTAAATATCCGTTTTTCTTTAGGTTTCTACCTAAAGCTGTAATCCTTCCAACTGAGAATATTTCATCTATTGATTTTAATCTTTCTTCTAAACTGTCCTTTTTATGTATTCCAGCTATTAACAATCTTGTTGAGTATGTCCCTATATCAACGATAGCTATTATTTCAACCATAATTATTCCTTTGATTTTTATTCTCTAAAGATATGACCTTCTAAAAATAAAACTTCTATACCATTAGATTTTAGAAAATCCATTGCTTTTTTTATTT
The DNA here is from genome assembly GCA_003978485.1 of Persephonella sp. Classification (GTDB taxonomy): domain Bacteria; phylum Aquificota; class Aquificia; order Aquificales; family Hydrogenothermaceae; genus QNZC01. The sequence goes on along the minus strand of QNZF01000009.1, from coordinate 14,396 downwards.
CCTCATCACTTCCTACAAACTCAAGTTCCAACCAACCTATCTTTTCCTGAACGTTAGCTTTTCTAATATTTATATCAATATCAAACTTCTTACATACCTTACTTAACAATGGTTCTTTGATTTTTTCCTCAGGGTATATTAGCTTTAACCTTACAGTCTCCATAAGAAATGCACCTTTAAGTTTTAATTAGTTATTAATAATTTGCCACAAAATTATAAAAAAGGACAAACAATTTACATACCCGGTAATCTCGGAATTTTTCCTAATTTTGAAAGTTTATAGTAAACTCCCCAACCTTTTTTCATTAAATGCCCAAGTTTAAATAATGGTATAAGTAATGCTTTTTTATCGTCTCTGTAAGCCAAAGCTCCACCGTCTCCGGTATCCATTAAACACATAATATTTATATGAGAGACGTACTCTTTAGGACTGCCTTTTACAATATTTTCTTTTAAAGCTATATTGAATGCAGTGTTTCTAGCCATAACTTCAGCTAAATGTCCCTGTTTAGCCTTCCAATCTGGTCCTTTTATTGAAGCAACATCTCCTATAGCGTATATATACCCAAATCCTTCCACTTGACAGTAATCATTTATTATCAGAAACCCTGCCTCTGTTTTTGGTAAATCATCAGAGTTTTTTATGGCAGGGTGTCCATTTCCTGCAGGAACGAAAAGAGTTAAATCACTTTCTATTGTTGTGTTGTCCTCCAATACAACTCCATTTGGCGTAAACTCTTTTATCTTTTTACCTACTATTTTCTTTATATTTCTCCTTGAAAACATCATATCCATCATTTTTAAAGCCCTTTCTCCCAATCTAGCTCCCGGTTTTGGCATAGGAGCGAAGAAGACCAACTCAAATTTATCCCTTAAACCTTTTCTTCTTAAGAATGTGTCTATATTGAATAAAACCTCAAAAACTGGACCACCTCTTACCGCTTCTTTAGCTTTAGGATTTCCACCAAATCCAAAGGCTATTTTACCGCTTCCTTTATTTATCAACTGGTCAAACTTTTCTTTAAATTTTAGATTTTCCTCAGGGATGCTACATATTGAGTATGTATATTCAACTCCCTTAGGTTTAAGTTTTGTCTGTCCTAAGGCTATCACCATATAATCAAAATCTTCTCCATACTTTAACACTTTGCTACTTCGTAAATAAACTTCTTTACTGTTAACTTTTTCCACTTTATCAATCGTAAATGTAAATTTATGAGCCTTTGCTAAATCTTCTATCTTTAAAATAACATCTTCAAAATTTTTTTCTCCTGTAGGTATCCATATAGACAATGGATATATGTATAAATAATCCCTATCTGTTATTAAATGAACATTAAATCCATACTTTCTTAAATGTATACAGGCTTCTATGCCTGCTATCCCACCACCTAATACTAATATTTTTTTCATAGTTAGCCTCTACTAACTTTATTTTATAATACTATTATAAATATATTTAGCTAAAATATCTAAAATTTCCACTATAATAACTAAAAATAAATTTGAAGGTTAAAAGATGTTCATTGAAAGTTTTGAACAGATAAAAAAAGATTTTGATTTTACAGAAAAGGATGAAAACAGGATTAAAGAATTAAAACCTATAATGGAAAAATATAAAGATGAGTTTGTAAACAGATTGTATAAATTTATTTTTAAACTGCCAAATGCTACTAAGTATCTGAATAACGAAGAGGTTGTTAACAGACACAGGGAAAAGCTAAAAGAATGGTACTCTGACCTTTTCAGTGGAAGGTATGATGAAAAATATTTTGAGAAACTTTATAAAATAGGAGAAAAACACGATAAATTAGGAATTCCTACCCACTATATAAATGCAACTTTTAACTTTATAAGAAGATTTTTTATTGAAAAGATTAACCAAGAGTTTGGATACTCGAGGGAAAGAAATCTTTACGTTGAGAGTTTAGGTAAACTTTTAGATATAAATCTGGATATTCTTACTAAATCTTATATAGAAGAAGAGATAACTAAGTACGCAGGTCTATCAAAATTAGAGAGAAAGCTATTAAAGGTATCCAATAGATTTGCAAACTTTTTAGATTTAATACTACTAATGGCATTAATAATGATGTCTTTCTTCGTTATAGGTTTGTTTATCTATGATATTTACGAGGTGTTAACTGGGGCAGTTTCTATAGAGGAAGGTATAGTAAAAACTTTAGGTAGTTTATTAATACTTTGGGCAGTTGCAGAGCTTATGGGCGAAGAAATTAAACATCTACAAGGTGGTAATTTCCCAATTACGGCCTTTATAAGTGTAGCTTTAGCAGCAATTATAAGAAAGATTTTAATAGTATCCCTCTCACCAAAGGATAGTAAAACACTTCTTTCATACGGAGCTATTCTTTTAGCATTGGGAATAGTTTATTACTTAATAACAAAAAAAAGTAAAAAGGAAGGTATATTTGAGCATTAATGTTTAAAATGTCTCATCTCTGTAAAAATCATAGCCATTCTGTGTTCGTTTACCGCCTCTATAACCTCTTTATCTCTTATTGAGCCTCCCGGTTGTATAACTGCAGTTATTCCCTCTTTAGCGGCTATATCTATACTGTCTCTGAACGGGAAAAATGCTTCTGATGCCAAAACCGCCCCATTTAAATCAAAACCGAACTCTTTAGCCTTTTTAATTGCAGTTTCTAAACTATCAACTCTTGATTGTTGACCTACTCCTATACCAATTGATGAGTTATCCTTCGCAATTACAACAGAGTTTGATTTACAATGTTTTACAACTTTAAATGCAAAAATTAAATCTTCTAATTCTCTATCTGACGGTTTTCTTTCTGATACAACATTTAAATTTTTATAAAGTATTAAATCCCTATCCTGTAGTAAAATCCCACCTGACAGCCTTCTGTAATCTAAACCTAAAGGCTGTTTATCAAAATTTTTAATCTTAACTATTCTTAAATTCTTTTTCTTTTCCTTTAAAAATTGTAATGCTTCATCTTCAAAATCAGGAGCTATAACAACCTCTAAAAATATCTCTGTTAAGGCTTTAGCTGTATTTAAATCCACCTTTCTATTAAAGGCGACAATCCCACCAAAAGCAGATTTAGGGTCTCTCTTTAAAGCCTCCCTAAAAGCAACTTCCAAATCTTCATTTATTGCAACACCTGAAGGATTACTATGTTTAACTATCACACAAGCAGGTTCTTTAAACTCTTTAACTAGATTAACTGCCCCCTCAACATCTAAATAGTTATTAAAGGACATCTGTTTTCCGTGTAAAACTTCACTTTGGGCTATATTAAAACCTTTATCTTCAATAGGAGATATGTATAAAGCCCCTTCTTGATGAGGATTTTCCCCATATCTTAATAACTCCTTTTTCCTTAACGGAACTGTTAACTCCTCAGGGAATTTTTCATTTATTCCGAATTTTTCATTTAAAACATTTGATATTATACTGTCGTATATAGCTGTATGTCTGAAAGCCTTTAAACTTAATCTTTTCCGTGTTTCAAGAGAAACTTCACCATTTTCTTTTAACTCTTTTATTACAGTCTGGTAATCCCTCGGGTCTACTATTATTGTTGTGAATTTATAATTTTTAGCGGAAGCCCTAACCATAGCAGGACCACCAATATCTATATTCTCTATTATCTCGTCCAGATTAGCTCCTTTATTTACCGTTTCTTCAAAAGGATATAAATTTATAGCCACAATATCTATTGGAACAATTCCCAACTCTTCTAACTGTTTCATATACTCTTCATTATCCCTAACTGCCAACAATCCACCGTGTATTTTAGGATGTAATGTCTTAACTCTTCCTCCCATAATCTCTGGAAAACCTGTTATATCAGAGACTTCAACAACATTAACTCCATTTTCCCTTAAAACTTTAGCAGTCCCTGAAGAAGATACTATCTCGTATCCTAACTTCTCTAATTCCTTTCCAAACTCAACAATTCCTTCTTTATTTGAAACAGACAGTAAAGCCCTTTTTTTCATTTTTTTACTTTCTCCTAACAATAAGATTTTTGAATTATTATAACTTTAAATATGATTTTATCCGTTGAAAATTCTAAAAAAAAATATTTAATAGATGTTAGAAATTAAAGTTTAAAGGTGTTTAATCGATGGAATATCTAACGAAGGAAGAGGTTGAAAGACTAATTAAAGAAGGAAAATCTTTAAAGGATTTAGACCTTAGCTTTGCCGAGTTAGACGGTATAGATTTATCAGGACAGGATTTAAAAGGTACAGTTTTTACAGGAGCAAGTCTTAGAGGTGCAAATTTAAAAGGTGCAAATCTGGAAGACTGTTTTATAGCAGATGCTGATTTATCTGGTGCCAATTTGGAAGGTGCAAATCTATCAAGGGCTGTTTTACAAAGGGTTAATTTGAGGAACGCAAATTTAAAAAATACAAATATGCATAAAACACAACTTTTAGTTTGCGATATATCTAACGCCGATTTATCAAACTCAAATATAACTCAAGCCAGATTGGAAAACTCAAAGATAACTAACGCAAAATTAGACAACTCAGATTTAAGATACTCAAATCTAAGGGGTGTAAATTTTAAAAATTCCTCATTTATAGGAACAAAATTAAGTTATACAGATATGAGAAAAGCCCAATTACAGGATGCTTGGTTTGAAAATGTTGAAGCAGAAAATGTTATGATTTACGGAAAAGCTCCATGGCTATCAGGAAGTAAAGCAGAACTGGATGTTGATAGAATAAAAGCTCCCAACTGGGATGATTAACAGAAATTCTTTTTTCTTTTTTTAATAATAAAACCAATTATTTCTCTGAGGAAGTTCTTAAACAGATAAAAAAATTATGTTAGAATAGGATTTTGCTATTAATAATAAGGAGGTCTTTTACCTAATGTACGCAATTATAGAAACTGGTGGAAAGCAGTATAAGGTTAAAACTGGAGATAAGATTAAAGTAGAGAAGTTAAATGCTAACGAAGGAGAACAAATTGAATTAAAGACTTTACTAGTTAGAGATGAAAATGGAGAAATAAAAACTGAAGGGAAGACTGTTGCAGAGGTGAAAGAACACGGAAAGCATAAAAAGGTAATTGTTTTTAAATTTAAAAGAAAGAAAAATTATAAAAGGTGGAGAGGTCATAGACAGCCTTACACTTTAATAGAAATAAAAGAGATAAAAGCTTAAAAACTTTCTTTTTCTTTTTTTTATTCTTATATCTACCAAAAGGTTAAATAATGTCTGAAAAATTAATTCTCCTAGTTAATGATGACGGCTATCGTTCAGAGGGAATATTAGCTATTAGAGAATTTTTAAAAGAAAAAGGCTTTAATGTTGTTACAGTTGCACCTGATAGGAATATGTCCGGTTCAAGTCATTCTCTAACATTCACAAGACCTTTAAGAATAATTAAACTTGAAGATGATTTTTACTATATAGAAGATGGAACACCTGCTGATTGTGTCCATTTGGGATATTTCGTCATCTTAAAAAAGAAAAAACCAGATATACTTATCTCAGGAATAAACACAGGTCCAAATCTAGGAAGTGATATATTTTACTCTGGAACAGTTGGGGCGGCTAGGGAAGGTAGATTTTTAGGATTTAGCTCTGTGGCAATATCCCCTTCATCTTCCAATGTAAAAGATTACAAAAGATTAGCTAAACTTGTTTATCCAATCATAGAGACTGTTTTAAAAAAAGGTTTACCAGAAAAAGTTTTTTTCAATATATCTATTCCAGTAATTCCAGAAAAAGATATAAAAGGTATAAAAATTACAAAACAAGGAAGGGGAGCATACGAAGAAGAAGTTAAAGAGTATATATCTCCTTCAGGTTATAAATACTACTGGATAGGTGGAAGAGAAAATTTAGGTGGTGTGTGTGATGAAAACTCAGACTACACAGCAGTTAAGAATGGATATATTTCAATAACTCCAATAACAACAGATTTAACTGCTTATTCATATATGGAAGATATAAAAAAGGATTATTTGAAAGAATTAGAAAATTTTAACTATTTTTAGTCAACAAATATTTCCTTTTAAAAATGTTTAACTCCCTTTCAGTTATATACTTCCACTCACCAGCTTTTAAATCTTCCAGTTTTATATTGCCTATCTGTATTCTTTTTAATCTTAAAACAGGATAGCCAAAAGCTTTTGTAAATCTTCTTATAACCCTTTTTTGTCCTGAATGAATTGTAATATCTAAAACTGTAGAGTTCCTTTTCTTTTTTACAATCTTTATATCGTCAGGTTTTAAAAATTCTCCATATTCTAAAAATGTTCCCTTTCTCATTTTATTAAAACTTTCAATATTTACTCTTCCCTTAACTTCAACTATATACCTTTTAGGAATTTTATTTTTAGGATGCATAACAAAATTTGCAAAATCACCGTCATTAGTTAATAAAAGCAACCCTTCACTGTCTAAATCTAACCTTCCTATAGGAAACAGATTATCTTTTATTCCTATTTCCTTAAACAAATCCGTTAAAGTTTTTCTTCCAAATTTATCTTTGCCTAACTGTGTTAATACTCCCCTAGGTTTGTAAAGTTTTACATATTTAAATTTTTTTACTGGTTTAACTAACTTTCCGTCGACTTCTACTTTATCATTTTTAGGATTTATTTTTATTCCTAGCTCCCTTACAATCTCTCCGTTTACCTTAACTTTCCCTTCCTGTATAAGTAAATCAGCCTTTCTTCTAGAACAACATCCTGTTGATGCTAAATATTTGTTTAATCTAATCAGTTCCATTCTTTTTCTCCCATACTATTTTAAATTCTGTTCCCTTACCTTCTTCAGACTTTATATCAATCTTCCCACCGTGTTCATCAATAATTTTTTTAACTATAGCCAATCCTAAACCTGTTCCGTCAATCTTTGTGGTAAAGTAAGGTTCAAATATATTACCTATTATATCTTTAGGTATTCCCTTTCCGTTATCCTTTATCTCTAAAACAAGTTTATCCTTTTCATCTTTTAAAGACACTTCAATAACACCTTCATCATCTATAGCATCAACAGAGTTTAAAAGAATATTTATTAAAGCCTGTTCTAAAAAGTTTTTATCACCATTTATAAAAATATCCTTTAAGTCTGTTTTAATCTTAATATCCTTTCCTTTTATACTTGATTTGACAAAATCAATTGAGCTTTCTACAACATCTTTAAGGTTAACTCTCTGTTTAGAGTAAAAGGAAGGCTTAGCATACTCTAGAAGTTTATTGATTATTTCTTCTGCCCTTCTACTGTTTTTCTCTATTTTCTCTATAAGTTTTAAAGCCTTTTCTTTTTCTCCCTTTTCTATTCTTCTTCTTAAAGAGAAAGTGGAAGAAGTTATAACTGCAAGTGGATTTTTTAAATTGTGAGATATTCCTGCAGAAAGTTTTCCCAATACTGCGTGTTTTTCCGCCTGAAATAGATTTCTTTCCAGTTCTTCCTTTTCTTGAAAGTATAAAGTTTTAGCTATAGCCGTAGATACAGAGTTTGTATAAGTTTGTAGATACTCTATCTCATCAGGAAGTATTTTTGATTTTTTATAAACAAAAATAACCCCAATAGTTTTATTATCTTTCTTTATAGGAAGAATAACAACTTTATCGTTAAGAAAAAATTTTGTCGTATTAAAACTCTCTATATCAATTTTTTTATATTTATCTATTTCAGGGATAAAACCGTTCTTTTTAAAGATATGGCTATTTTTATCCTTTATTAAAACTGCAACGCCCCTATAACCTAGATTTGTTAAACCATTTATAATGTTTTCACTTATCTCCTCCAAATCTATAGGCTTTATAGTTTTATTACTTAACTTAAATATCTCCTTTAGCTTTTTATATGTAATCTTAAGTTCATCATCAACTTTATTAAGTTTCTCTTGTATTTCAAAATCTATAGCCCTGTCAACTAATTTTCTGTATCTATCTTTATCAGTTTTCAATTTAACAAAAAATCCGTTTACAATCTGATAACTGTAGTAAAAGAGAAGAATTAAACTTGTGTTAAGTATAAACTGTGATAAATCAAAGAAAGTATTTACAAAAATCAATCCTGTTATAACTAACCATAAAAGGAAATCCTTTATGTCTTTATAATCTCTAACCATAATAAAAAGTAATAAAATCTTTAAAAAATTTTTATCTTCTAAAAATGTTTGATATTTAAAAGCTTTAAAAAAGATAAATACTGATACAACAATTAAGAAAAAAAAGATTAAGAATATTTTTACCTTTTGTGAATAAAAACTTTTATTTTGAGTTATAATTCCAAGAACTATTAAAAAACTCTCAGTTAAAAGGATTAGGTTGTTGTCCAGATTAAATATCTGTTTAACAACTTCCAGTAGGATTAAAACTAAACCAGTTAGTAGCAGAGATATATAATTCCTTATTTCTTTTGTAATTAAAAGTAGATATATAAGAAATGTCCAAGTGATATATAACTGATTAAACATCTTTCCTTTTCAGTAAGGCAACCGTTCTACACTCTCCAGCCAAGCCTTTACCTAAATCTCCTATCTTTTCGTAAGTTTTTCCCTTTATAAACACCTTTGATTTTTCTATTTCTAAAACTTTAGCAGTATTCTCCCTGATTAACTCCCTATAAGGCTTAATCTTTGGCTTCTGTAAGATTATCACACTGTCTATATTCACAATCTCATAACCTAAGCTATCAACTATCCTTTTAGCTTCCTTTAAAAATGTAGAACTATCTGCATCTTTCCATCTGTTATCGTTATCAGGGAATAACTCTCCAATATCTCCATAACCTACAGCACCTAATAGAGCGTCTGTTATTGAGTGGAAGAGTATATCACCATCCGAGTGGGCTATAAAACCTTTTTCATATGGTATAATCACACCACCTATAATAAGTTTTTTACCTTCTTCTAATCTGTGTAAATCAAAACCTATACCTATCCTAAACATCTTTTAAATTTACTCAATTTTTTATCTTGTATTTTATCATCATTAGATATTTTCCTTATAATTAAAACTAATATCTTAAAGGTAAGGAAAAGCCAATGAAAAAACATATATTCTTATTTTTATATTTAATTTTTTCCCTAAACTCCTGTTCATCTATAGAAAACTTCATCGCCCAATCTAATATAAATGCTTACAAATCGATAGAAGACAAATATCTTGTTGATAAGTTTTATATACTGTCTCCTGATGGTTTAAACAAAGATATTCCACAATATCTGAAAAAGGAAGGATGGAATTATATAAGGTTATACGACAGCGGTATGCTGTGTTTGAGAAAAATAGATACTTATAAACCTGCTAAAGAGTTTTTAGATATGTATTTAAGAGATTACATATCTACCAGCTTAACTGACAGATTAGCAAAAAGTTATATAAATACAGTTCAGAGTAGAGGAAATTATATAAAAGTCTATAAGTATGGTTTAACAGAGTATATGGCGAAAATCTTACCTAATCCTTTTGACCTAGGTTATAAGTTTGAGATACCTTTAGTTAATATGGATAATGTATTAATAGAATACGATAAAAATGGAAATGTAAAATCTGCTTTAGTTAGATACCATATTATAGAAACATCGGCAGGTTATTTAATGCAACAGTATGCCTGTTTATACTTTGGGAAAAAATATACTCAGGATATAGAGAATAGGCTTTCTAACTCTGTGTTTAAAGAATTTTTCTTAAAAACGATAAAGTAAAATTTGGAAGTTAAATTTAATTAATTTTGTTATAATCAATTTAAATAAAAAATTTTCAGGGTAAATTGGTTAAATTTAAAATTCCGTATTATATCAATAAATAAAATTTATATGGATTATCAATTTTGGGCTTATAAAAGAACTATTAACAATTAACTACCAGATGAAATAAGGACTTTTTTAACTTAAAATTTTGATAAATAAATCTAAACATAATTTATGAGGTTATAAATAAATGTGTGGTATTTTTGGAGTTTATAACAATAATAATGCTTCTAAACTAACCTATCTTGGATTACACGCTTTACAGCATAGAGGACAGGAAGCTGTAGGTATAGCTGTTTCCAATAGATACGAGATAAACATGAAAAAAGCTGAAGGCTTGGTAATGCAAAGTTTAGACGAAAAAAGTTTAAATGAGCTTAAAGGAGATATAGCTATAGGACACGTAAGATACTCCACATCTGGAAAATCAAATCCACAAAATGTTCAACCTTTTCTATCACATTTTTATAAAGGTAGCTTTGCAGTAGCCCATAACGGAAATATAGTTAACGCCGATTTAATAAGGGAAGAGTTAGAAAAAGAGGGAGCTATATTTTACACAACATCAGATACGGAGGTATTTATCCATTTAATAGCAAAGGCTAAAAATACTACAGATTTTGGTATAAATTTACATCCAAACGATAGGGAATTTTTACCTTTACTTTTTTCTGCAATGAAAAAGGTAAAAGGTGCATATTCATTATTGATACTAAGGGAAAATCAACTTATAGCTGTTAGAGACCCTTTCGGATTTAGACCTTTAGTTTTAGGAAAAAATAAACAAGGTTCTATATTTTTAGCATCCGAAAGCTGTGCTTTAGATATTGTTGAGGCGGAATATTTAAGGGATTTAAAAGCTGGAGAAGTTTTAGTTATAGATGGGGACGGACTAAGGTCTTACTATCCATTAGGTTTTGTAGATAAAGCTTACAAATGTATATTTGAGTATGTTTACTTTTCAAGACCAGACAGTATTATTTTTCAGGATTATGTTTACAGTATAAGAAAGGAAATGGGAAGACAGTTGGCTAGAGAAATGCCAATAGATGCAGATGTTGTTGTACCTGTTTTAGACAGTGGAATGTTATCTGCCAAAGGATACTCTGAAGAGAGTGGAATACCTTTAGAGATTGGTTTAATAAGAAATCATTATATAGGTAGAAGTTTTATACAGCCTATACAGGAAATTAGGGATTTAAGTGTTAAACTTAAATTAAATCCGGTTAGACAGGTTGTGGAAGGTAAAAGAATTATTCTTATAGACGATTCACTAGTTAGAGGAACAACTGCTAAAAAAATTGTCCGTATGTTAAGGAGAGCAGGAGCTAAAGAAATACATTTCCTAATATCTTCTCCACCTGTAGTAAGCCCTTGTGTTTACGGTATAGATACTCCAACTAAAGAGGAGCTTATAGCATCTTCAAAATCTGTAAATGAGATAAAGGAATATATCGGAGTTGATACACTTTATTATCTTTCACTTGAAGGTATGATAAAATCGGCTATGAATAATAAAAACAAAGGTTTCTGTACTGCCTGTTTTACAGGAGATTATCCAGTTTTATAGGAGATTAAGTTGATAAAGACTGCCACAAAAATAAAAAAGCTTCCTGAAGAGGTTATAAATAAAATATCCGCAGGAGAAGTGATAAACAGACCTGCTTCTGTATTAAAAGAGTTAATAGAAAACTCCATTGATGCAAACGCTAGTGTAATAGAAGTTTTTTTGGAAGAAGGGGGGAAGAGGAATATTACAGTAATTGACAATGGAGAAGGTATAGAACCAGATGAGCTGACTTTAGCTGTCCAAAGGCATACAACAAGTAAAATAAATAGCTTTGAGGATATTTACAGTATATACTCCTATGGATTTAGGGGTGAAGCTTTACACTCAATATCTTCTGTATCAAAGTTCAGTATTATATCTAGGAAAAGAGAATATCCGTTAGGTAAGGAGTTATACATAGAAGGTGGTAAAATAGTTTCTCTCACAGACACAGGCTCACCGATAGGCACAAAAGTAAAAGTGAAGGACTTATTTTTCAATATACCTGTTAGACATAAATTTTTAAAATCTTCAAAGGTAGAGTTTAAACATTCACTTGATATATTTTTAAAATACTCATTAGCCTATCCAAATATAAGTTTTAAACTTTTTAAAGATGGTAAGATTTATTTAAATCTAGAAAAATCTAATTTAAAAAATCGTATACAAAGTATCTATCCACAATTAAAAGAAAGATTAGTTAAAGTTTTTTATGAAAACGAATTAGGTAAAATTTATGGTTTTTTAGCTATAGATGAAAGCTATAAAAAATCTGGTTTTGTATACATCAATAATAGACCTATAAAGAATAAAGAGATATTTAAATTTATAAAAGGTTTAATTGGTGAAAAATTTTTCTGTTTATTTATTGAATTACCATCTTATTATGTTGATTTTAATATACATCCATCTAAAGAAGAAGTTAAATTTAAAAAGGATAAACCTGTCTATGAGTTAATAAGAGAAGGATTAAGAAATATTCAAACATTTAGTTTAAAAAAATCTTATAGACTGGCTCAGCCGACACTTCAATTTAAAACGGATAAAATAAAGCCTAAAATAAAATTTTTGGGACAACTGGAAGATACATTTTTATTGGTATATTTAGATGGGGATTTATACATACTAGACCAACATATAGTAAGTGAAAGGATTAATTTTGAAATTTTATATAGAGAATATATTAAAAATAGCCATATTAAATCTAAAAAACTTAAAAGAAAGGTAAAACTTGATATATCAATTTTAGAATTGGAAAAGTTAAAGTATATAGAAAAAGATTTAGAAAGGTTAGGATTTAAATTTGAGAATAAAGATGAAAAATTATTTTTATTAGAGATACCTTTTTATATAAATACGAAAGAGGCTAAAGATATATTACTGGATATACTCAACAGTGAAGATATAACTTTACCTATAGAAAAAATTATTGGTGAAATAGCCTGTAGCAAATCAGTTAAAGCAGGTGATATTTTGTCGAACACAGAAGCACAGATTATTTTAGAAAACTGGATAAGAACTGACAATCCTAACTTATGCCCACACGGAAGACCTATATATTACAAATTATCGTTAAACGAAGTAAAAAAAGTGTTAGGCAGAAAAGGTTAATCCTCAGTGAAAACTTTTGTTCTGTATCTGTATATCTCAACAGGTAGGTTTACCCAGCAATCGGCAGGTAAGTTTGCCTTTAAACATAGATTAGATAAAAATAAGGTTTTTTCAGGTAAATCTTCCCATACATCAGGTAAAAATGTTCCTTGGAAATTTTTATATTTCAGAATTAATCCATCTTTAAAAGGTTCTATTTTTTCTAATAAATCCCTTGGGTCAGTGTATAAAACAGGTTCAGGATAAGATAAAACGGAAACTTTTATTCTAGTTTCAGGTAGTTCAAACAATGTTAAAGGTGGAAATCTAGGGTCTTGGGTAGCAGCAGCTATAGAGTTCCTTATAACATCTTTATATAAAGGTTGGACAGGTAAAATAGACCCAATACATCCTCTTAACTTTCCACTTAATCTATTTTCCAAAGTAACAAAGGAAGCTCCTTTCTTCTTCCAGCTTTCAAAAGGAATTTCTTTTAAATCTATAATCTTCTCTTCTTTCAAATACTCTTCTATAGAAGCCCTAGCCAACTTGACTAATGCTTTTCCTTCCTTTTCTCCTATTTCATCTAGGGAAGTTATTATATTGTTTTTTTCTGTAAACATTTTAATACCTCTTATATTGTTTTATTCTTTATAAAATGCATAACTACCATATCCAACAACAGCCGATTTATCTCCTGCAGTATCACCTGAAGTTTTATAATCAAGTATTACACTCTTCCAACCAACCTTTTTTGCATAATCTATAATTGCTTTTAATCCAATCATTCCACAAGCTTCACATTTATCTAAATAAGATATATCTAAATACTTAACTGCCAAATTACAGTACTTATCTATAGACTTAGCTACGTCATCGGGATAGTAATGACTTAAATCGGTGCTAATAACTACAATTGTATTGTTATCCTTAAAGTAGTCAATCATATACTCAACAATTCTATAATCTATATCTCCGTAAACAACAGGAATTATAGAAAAATCTTTTAAAACCATTTGTAAAAAAGGAACTTGTACTTCTAAAGAATGTTCTTTTAAATGTGGAATAGTGTTAACAGTTATAGGTAATGTTTTGTTCTCATTTATAAAGTTCTTTATTCTCTTTGTGTTTACTTTTACCAACCCTAACGGTGTTTCCCAATATTCATAAAAACCAAAAGATAATCCTTTAAATGGTACATAATGTGAAGGTCCTATTAATAAAATATCGTGATGTTTATTCTTATCTAAATTTAAAAGCTGTTTATATCCTACAGCGGCAACTTCGCCTGAGTATATATATCCTGCGTGTGGGCTTACCAAAGCTTCAGGTTTAATATTATATAAAGGTGCTTTATCTAAAAATGTTCTTAACATATATAGTAAGCCTTCTTTATCCCCCGGATAAAAAAGATTACTAACTGCAGGTTTTCTAACAGTTTTTACCATTTAAATACCCCAAAATTTTAGTCTTCTAATATAAAATATATATATTTTTAAACTAAAATCTATTGTAAAGGTTAAAAATGAATAACGAAAAAAA
>QNZF01000010.1 GCA_003978485.1 Persephonella sp. | reverse complement strand
CCTTATCTCCTGTTATCCCAACAGAAAATTTAAACACTGATAATAGTTTCTATAACATTTTTTCATTCAAATCTTACAGTGAAGGCTCTTTTTCAAAAGGAGAATTAAAAAATAAAGTTATATATTTAGATGAAAGCTCTATTATTTACGCTAATTATAAAGAAAAACTAGTAGGACAGTTAAAAAAAGTAGGTTTTATTGAAGAAAATAAACCAATATATCAGTATGGTTTTGAATTTCCTATTTATTTGGAGTGGAGTTATGAAAATTAAAAAAGAAATAAGATTAAAAACATTATCACCAATTCACATAGGAACTGGAAATGAAATAAACAAATTTGAGTATATTTTAGATGGAAGAATATTAAAAATTTATAGTTTAGATAAACTTATATCTTTACTAAAAGAAAATCAAATTGAAGATTTCGTCTCTCGTATAGAAAATAATTTTGAACTTGATGAAAACTTAATAAGAAGACATCTATCATCTATACAAAAATATCAACTGGAAAAGCCACCAGAAATAAGGTATTTAAATAAAAATAAAGCTATTAAAGAATTTATAAAATTTATAGATAGTAGAGGTTATAAGCCTTATATTCCTTCTTCAGAAATAAAAGGAGCAATAAGAACAGCTATTCTTTACAAAATATTAAAAGACGAATGGGATTATTATAAAAATACAGTTTTAATACAGGAAAATACATATAGGTTAAACGAAAAATCAGCAAAATTATTGGAGAACAAAGTTTTTTTTATTAAATATGGTAATGTATCTATTGATATTATGAAAATATTTAGCATTGAAGATGCTTATATAGAAGATAATCTTACTCCTTTAGTTTTAAAAGAAATATTTGTATTTAATAGTAGAAGATTAAGAGGAAAAACAGATTACGCGGAATGTTTAAATAAAAATATTTCTTTTAAGTCTAAAATAGAAATAGACAAATCTTTACTGGATATTTACAAAAATTATAGATATAAAAAGTATATAATAAATTGGAAAAATTGCTGTTATGAATACGCAAAAGATTTAATTAGTGTAGAAAAAGAATATTGGTTTAGTAGAAATAGAAATATTTACGAGTTTTTAGAAAAGTTAGAAGAAAAAAATACGCAAGGGGAACCATTAATTCGTGTTGGTAGATACACAGGAAAACTCAGCCACACAATATTAATATTGCTTAAGATAAAAAATTCAAATGGAAATATTAATAATTATAGAAATATTTTTCCAAAAACAAGGAGAATTACCACAAACAACGAAGTTTTAGGATGGATTAAATTAGAAGATTTAACTGAAAATAATAAACAAAGTTTTGATAAAGAAAAATTAAGAAAATTATTATCAAAAAAATTTAGAGTGAGGTAGAGGTAGAATGGATATTTTAATTGCACCTTGGGGAAATCCTACAAATTGGAGTAGTATAAAATATAAATTTGGAAATTTAGAGAAAATTTCTAGTTCTTCTTTAAATATACTTCAAGAACATATAAAACCAGATTACACTATAATTTTAGCATCTGATACATTAGCTTCAAATGGAAGTAATTATATAGAAATAAAAGAAAATGCAAAAAAATTAATTTTAAATCATATAGAAAAATTTAATATTAATCCTGAAAATACGAAAGTTTTTATATTATCAGGTATAGGTAAGTTTAATAATATTATTTTTATAGGAAAAGCAGAAGATTATTATTATTCTTTAATATATCAGTTGGTTAATTTTCTTTTAAAAAATTTAAGGAAAAATATAAACCAAGTAAATTTTCATTTAGATATAACACATGGAATTAACTATATGCCTGTCTTAGTTTATAGAGCTATAAAAGAACTAACAGAAATTTTAGCCTTTTTCTACAAAGTTAATTTAAATGTTTACAATGCAGACCCAGCTATTCTTACTGAAAATGTTAAAGAACTTAACGTTAATGTAATAGAACAAACTAAAATTATACCTAATCCATTAAAATACAAAGCTACAGGAAAAAGTATTATAAATAAATTAGAGAATAATAAAAATTTTATAGAAGACTTAAAAAAATTAAATAAAAAATTAACTAATGATATTAAACATAAAGATATATCAGCATTTATAGGAGCAATCTATAATGGATTACCTTTAGCATTGTATACTTTCTTTCCAATTATAAATAAATTAAAAGAATATATAGACACTGCATTTAAGTTATATGAAAAATATATTTATATTGAAGATAAAGAGAAACTTTTAATTAATAAGATTGCGTATTTTACCTTTGACTTTAGGATATATTTATTTACATACTTTTTTGCAAATTTATTCTTAAAGAAAGAGCTAATTAAGAATAGAAAGTATGAGGTAAGTCTAACAGAAATAATAAATGTAAAAGATAAATTTTTTAATTTTAATGAGAAAATAAAAATATCTCTTGATAGGGAAATACATGATTTAAAGAGTACTGTAAAAAATTCAAAATTAGAATTAAATAAATTCTACAAGTTAAATGAATTAAAAGGAATACAAGATAATGAGCCAAGTAATAGGAATTTTCTTGCCCATTCAGGTTTTGAATATAAAAGTATATTAATTAAAGTTTTAGACGGGGAAAATAAAGATATAGTTATAAAATATAGAGATGAGTATATTTCTGGATTAATAAAAAATCTTTGTGTAAAGGGATTACAGTAGCTTAGTTTCAGTTAAAATCTATTAAAAAATAATTCTCTAAATTCAAATATTGTATAATTATAACCAAATGGTTAAATTTTTTGTCTTTTTGTGTTTCTAATAGAATAATAAAAAAGGAAAATAACAAAAATGGAAATAGGTTTAGCAGGCTACAGATGGAAAGTTATATCAGAACAAAATAAAGCACCTAGTTATGTGTTAAAAAAATATGGGAAGGTTTTAGGACAGTTAATTTACAACAGAAGAGAGATTTTCAGTGATGATTTAGATGAAGAGATTATATATCCTAAATTTACCAAACTGTTAGAGCCAAGCCTGTTTACAGATTTGGCTAAGGTTTCTTATGAACTTGCAGATGTTATAAAAAAAGGAAAAAAAATAGTAGTCTACGGAGATTACGATGCTGATGGTATAACTAGCACATCACTTTTAATAAACTTTTTAAGGGACATAAAAGTTAATGTTAGATACTATATACCTTCCAGATTTAATGAAGGATATGGACTTAATAAAAAAGCTATAAAAAAAATAGCAGAGATAGCAGATGTTTTAATAGTTGTTGACAGTGGGACAAATGCTTTTGAGGAATTAATGTATGCACAAAAATTAGGTTTAAAGGTTTTTATATTTGACCACCACGAGCCAAAAAATCCAAATTGGAATGCCGATAAAATTTACATTCTCAATCCAAAACTTTACGGAGATATAGACGAAAGTTTTAAACATTTAGCATCAGTCGGTATAGTTTTTTATATATTAATAATGTTAAGAAAATTATTAAATCTAGACATACAGTTAAGACAGTATTTAGATATAGTATCTATAGGTACTGTGGCTGATGTTGTTCCTTTATCACTGATTAATAGGATATTGGTAAAGAAGGGCATTGAAGAATTAAATAAAAAACAGCGAATAGGAATAAAATCTCTCTTAGATAATTTAGATATAAAAGAGGCTTCTACATTTGATTTAAGTTTTATAATAGCACCTAGACTTAACGCCGCAGGTAGATTGGACGACGCTAAAAAGGCAGTTAAACTGTTAATAACTCGAAGTAAAAAGGTTGGTGATACTATATCTAAAGAGTTAGAGCTATTAAATAAAAAAAGACAAAAGTTAACAGAATTAATTTACAAAGAGGCACAATTGCAAATATCTAAAAATATATCCGATACTAAAAGTATAGTTGTGTCTAATTCTAATTGGCATCCCGGTATAGTTGGTATAGTAGCAGGAAGGTTGGCTCAAAAGTATAAAGTTCCTTCTGTTGTTTTATCTGTCCATAACGGTAAAGCTATAGGTTCTGCTAGAAGTAGTGGAAACATAAATATTTATAAATTTATAGAGGAAAATTCAGAGCTTTTTGAAAAGTATGGAGGTCATGCTTTAGCGGCAGGTTTTACAATTCCAGTTAAAAACATACCTAAATTTACAAAAAGGTTAGAAAATTATATTAGAAATCTAAGTGAAGAAGATAAAATAACTTATATAAATATAGATATGGAAGTTCCTTTAAGCTATTGGACAGAGAAGGCTATAGAAGAATTAAAAATCTTAGAACCTTTTGGAGAAGGAAATCCTTATCCAATATTTATTGCAAGAGATTTAAGAATTGACGACTTTATTACAGTAGGGCATGAAAATCAACATTTAAAGTTTTGGTTTAAAGATGAGAGAGGAAATGTTTATCCTGCTTTATGGTGGGGAGCTGTAAATTATTTCAAATATCTGTCTGTAGGAATGAAGGTTGATATTGTGTATATTCCTAAAGTTTCATCTTGGAGAGGTAGAAGGTCTATAGAGTTTATTCTAGAAGATATAAAAATAAGACGAAAAAACGGTTAAAAATTCTCTAATTTCCTATTAAATCTGTTAAAAGCTGTTTAGAAAAAACATATAATATAGATTGATTAATTTGTTTTAAAAATTTAAAAGGAGGCTTTTTGAGTTGGATTGGAAAGATACATTAAATCTTCCTAAAACAGATTTTCCTATGAAAGGTAATTTACCTAAAAGAGAGCCTGAATATCTAAAAAAATGGGAAGAGATAGATTTATATAAAAAGTTAAGAGAAAAAAGAAAAGGTAAAGAAAAATTAATCCTACATGATGGACCACCTTACGCAAACGGTCATATACATCTTGGACATGCACTTAACAAGGTGTTAAAAGATATTATTGTTAAATTTGCAAATATGAACGATAAGGACGCTCCATTTGTTCCCGGTTGGGACTGTCACGGATTACCTATAGAACAACAGGTTGAAAAGGAATTAAAGAAAAAGAAAATAAAAAAAGAAGATTTACCTAAAGCAGAATTTAGAAGATTATGTCGTGAGTACGCATTAAGATTTGTTGATATTCAAAAGGAAGAGTTTAAAAGATTAGGAATTTTAGGAGATTGGGAAAGACCATATTTAACCTTAAGACCATCTTATCAAGCACAGGAAGTTAGGGAGTTAGGAAGAGTATTTAGTAAAGGAGTTGCTTACAGAGGAAAAAAACCGGTTTATTGGTGTATATATGATAAAACAGCAGAAGCGGAAGCAGAAGTTGAGTATCAGGACAAAAAAGACCCGTCAATATACGTTGCTTTTGAGTTAGTAGAGCCACCTTTTGATATTAAGGAAAAAACTTACCTAGTGATATGGACTACCACACCTTGGACTTTACCTGCAAACTTAGGTGTAATGGTAAATCCAGAGTTTGATTACGTTTTCTTTAAAGCAAATAATCAAAAAGTTTATGTTGTTGCTAAGGAGTTGTTGGAAAGTTTTAAAGAAAAAGTTGGATTGGAAGGAAGTATTATAAAAGAAGTAAAAGGAAGAGATTTAGAATTTTTAGAGTATAAACATCCATTTAAAATGAGTTTTAAAACGAAAGCAAAGAGAAATGGATTTGAAACTCATTTTATAGACAGGATTTATAAAGTCTATCTGTCTGAGTTTGTGGAGCTTGGGACGGGAACAGGATTAGTTCATATGGCACCGGGACACGGTCAGGAAGACTATATAATAGCTCAAAGATATGGAGTGGAAGTTTTTGCCCCTGTAGATGATGAGGGAAGATTTACAGAGGAAGCTCCTGAGTTTATAAGGGGATTAAGAGTATTTGATGCAAATGAAAAAATTATTGAAAAATTAAAAGAAGTTGGAGCTCTATTACATTACGAAGTTATTAAACACTCATATCCTCACTGCTGGAGATGTAAAAATCCAGTAATATTTAGAGCTACTCCTCAATGGTTTATATCTATGGATAACGTTTTAAAGGACGGTAAAACTTTAAGGGGAGAGGCTTTAAAGGAAATAGAAAGGGTTAAATGGGTTCCTGATTGGAGTAAAAACAGAATTAAATCAATGGTTGAGAATAGACCTGATTGGTGTATCTCAAGACAGAGAAGTTGGGGAGTTCCTATAACTGTTTTTTACTGTAAAAAATGTGGAAATATTATTAACAATCAGGAAATATTTGACCATATAGCAAACCTGTTTGAGAATTACGAGTATGGAGCTGATTTATGGTTTGAGAGGGACGCTAAAGAGTTATTACCTAAAGGAACAAAATGTTCTAAATGTGGAAGTGAAGAGTTTGAAAAGGAAGAGGATATTTTAGACGTTTGGTTTGACAGTGGAGTATCACATTCAGCAGTTTTAAAAACTGGTTTTT
The DNA here is from genome assembly GCA_003978485.1 of Persephonella sp. Lineage (GTDB taxonomy): Bacteria > Aquificota > Aquificia > Aquificales > Hydrogenothermaceae > QNZC01. Next base: position 9,643 of record QNZF01000010.1, on the reverse strand, counting down.
GGCCTGAATTGAAATGGCCTGCTGATATATATCTGGAAGGGTCAGACCAGCACAGAGGTTGGTTTCAGTCTTCACTACTGGAAAGTGTAGCGTCATACGATAGAGCACCTTATAATACTGTGATAAGTCACGGTTTCACGTTGGATGAAAAAGGCAGAAAAATGTCCAAGTCTTTAGGAAATGTTATACCACCTGAAAAAATAATAAAGATGTATGGAGCTGATATATTAAGATTGTGGGTTGTTTCTGAAGACTACACACAAGACATAAAAATTGGAATGAATTTAATGAAAGCCATAGCTGACGATTACAGAAAGATAAGAAACACCTTTAGATACTTTTTAGGAAATCTTTACGACTTCAATCCAAAAACTGATAAGGTTAGCTATAAGGATTTGCTGGAGATAGACAAATGGATACTTTCTAAGCTTCAAAAAATTATAAAAAATGGGTTAAACCATTACAAAAATTACAGATTTTATAAAATTTATCACGAAGTAAAAAGATTTATGATTGTTGATTTATCTGCAATATATCTAGATATTCTTAAGGATAGACTATATATATACGCACCAAATAGCATAGAGAGAAGGTCTGCCCAAACTGTTTTATATGAATTGTTAACATCTTTAGCTAAATTGTTAGCACCTATTTTAAGTTTTACAACAGAGGAAGTTTGGGAACATTTAAGGAAAATAGAACCTGATATAGAGGAAAGTATACATTTGGAGCTTATGCCGAAAGTTAAAGAGGAATATATAAATGATGAATTAGAGGCTATTTATGAGAATTTATTAAGAATAAGAAAGGATGTTTTGAGAGGTTTAGAGGAAGCAAGAAAACAGGATTTAATAAGACATCCTTACGAAGCGAAAGTATTGTTAAAGCTACCTGAAGATTACAAAAGATTAATACTTGACAGGTTAGATTGGATTAAGTTTTTCTTCACAGTAAGCCAACTGGAACTTGTTGATAATGTTGATACTGATATAAAGGTAGAAAGTGAAGATATTGAAGGTTTAACTGTAGGTATAAAAAGGGCAGAAGGCGAAAAATGTCCTAGATGTTGGATTTATGACAAATCTGTAGGAAGAAACGGTCAACCAATCTGTGATAGATGTATGGAACAAGTAAAAGTATTAAACATTGATATAAAAAGCATAAAAGAATAAATAATTTTTTCTTTTTTTTAATTTTTTTTTATTTTTTTGTTTAGGTTGGTATAAATTTATCTATATTTATATCTATGTCTATCAAAACAAGCTTAATTCACATCTGTTTTAGTATAAATTAATAATGTATAATTTAAAAATCAAATTTTAAGGAGTTTTAGTTATGACCAAAAAATTTATTACAGGATTAGGTTTAAGCTTGGCAATTTTTGGTTTTTCTACAGCCTTACCGTTAGTTGATGGTGAAATATCTGTTGGTTATATGCAACAAAAACCTAACGGCTGGCTACAGTATAAGGGAGATACCGTAGATTTAAAGAAAGATTTAGGGTTTGATGATGAGAACAAAGGTTTTGTCAAAGCTAAATTAGAATTACCTATTCCCCTAATTCCTAACATTTATCTTCAATATATTCCTATGGATTTTAAAGGTGATAGAAATACTACTTTCAGATTTGACGGTAAAACTTTTACAGGAAACGTTCATTCAGAAGTTACATTAGACCATTACGATATAGGTTTATACTATAACGTACCTATGATTTCTGCGATGACATCCAACGTATTTGATGCAGAAGTCGGTTTAATTGTCAGAGTTATCGATTTTGAAGCTAAAGTGTCAGATGGAAATAAATCATCGAAAACAGATTTTACAGCACCTATTCCTATGTTATATGCAGGTTTAACTATAAATCCTTTTGATTTTCTATCTATAGTCGGTGAAGCAAAAGGTATTACTTACAATGATAACTATTACTACGATTTTTCAGGAGAGTTAAGATTTAAATTTATAAATGCAGTTGTATTTAAACCTTTCATATCTTTAGGATATAAAATAGAAAGATTGAGAATAGATGATATTGATAACACATACGGAGATATAAGAATAGAACAGCCTTATGTATCATTTGGAATAAACTTTTAGAAGGTTAGGGAAAGATGAAAAAAATCCTTGTATCCTTTGCCTCTTCTATTGCAATTTTTTCTTTAGCCTATTCTCAATCTTTGGTACCTACAGAACTTAATATTTACAGTGATAGTGCTTACCTTATATCCGAGTATATAACGACGGTAAAAGGATGGAAGGATATACCTATCAACATACCTAAAAACTCTTTAGTTTTCCTAGAGCCTTTAAGTTGTAATCTGGAATATATTGAAGATAGAAAATTAACATCTCTAGATGAGTATAAGGTTTTAAAAGAAGATATTAAAACTTTAGAAGCCCAAATATTAGCTTTAAAATCTATATTAAAATTGTCAAATAATATTAATTTTGAGAAGAACACAAGGTATATTAATTCCATAAAAGCTTTAGAGACATTTTTTGAGAAAAAATATTTAGAGTATATAGAGTTAAAAAATAAATTGGAAGGAAAAAAGAAAGTTTTAAAATATCTTAAAAATTCTATTCAACCGACTACAATATCCGTTTTTTGTCCATCTATAGAAACTGTAAAAGTTAAGACACGTTCACCTATAGACGCTAAGACCGACGTTTTTTATTATATATTTGGGAACAGTGAAAAAGATAAAGTGTATATTGAAAACAGAGTAAAAATAAGAGTTGATAGAGATATTAAAAATATAAAAATAAATATATTTCAGTATCCTACCCAGAAGAGATATTTTTATGAAGGCATAAGGTATATAAGAGCAGCAGCACCACCAATGAGTAAAAGAGTTTCTAGAAGTTATACAGAAAAAGCTTCAGTATTCTTTTACAGCATAAACAACGTATCGTTAAAGAGAAATCTAACAAAGAACATTCTTATATCTAAGAAAAATTTACCTGCAAAATTTGAAATTGAAGTCAATGGACATTTAGGAAGTATTCCATATCTAATTGCCACTATAAAACCTGATAGAATGTATCCACCTGCAAAGGCATACTTTTATATTGATGGAATATTTTTAAAAACAGATTATATAAATACTCTACAAAGAGGAGAAAATAATAGAGTTTTATTTGGAGAAGACAAATTATTTAAAGTTCGTAAAGAAAAAGTTAAAGATATTACTGTAAAGTTTTCAAAAACTCATGTTAAAAGGTATGTAAAGTGGAGATACACATTTAAAAATAAACATAATAAAAAGATGAAGGTTTTACTTATAGATTACATACCTGTTTCATACTCCTATAAAAGAAAAATAGAACCTGTAAGTAGTTTAATGTGGAGAAAGTATAACAAAGTTACTGGTAAACTTGAATGGGAGTTTTATATACAACCTAATAAAACATATATACTAGAGTATGGTTATAAAGAGTTAAAACCTATAGAAAAGAAAAAAGATGAGGATTAAATATTCTGTATATTTTCCTCTAAAGAAATATCCTTTAGCCATTCTTTATTTTTTAAATACCATTCAACAGTTCTTTTAAGACCTTCATCTAAATCTATCTCAGGTTGCCAATTTAACAATCTCTTAGCTTTAGATATATCAGCCCAAGTTTCCTTCATATCAGCTTTGTTCGGCGGTAGATAATTTATATTTGCCTTTTTACCTAATAACTTTTCCAGCTTTTCTATTATCTGTTTTAAAGATATTGGATTTTTTCCACCACCTAGATTTATTATTTCATAACCTAAAGGTTTCATTGCTTTTATACTGCCTTTAGCTATATCGTCAACATATGTAAAATCTCTCGCCTGTGTTCCATCTCCGAATATTTTTATAGGTTTGCCCTCATCTATCCATTTTATAAATCTAAATATACTCATATCAGGCCTACCTGCAGGACCATAAACTGTAAAATATCTGACAACAGATATATCTAAACCATAAAGATGGTGATACGTATAAGCCATTACTTCAGCAGATTTTTTTGATGCGGCATAGGGAGATATAGGTGTGTTCACAGGTAAATCTTCCTTAAATGGCATAGGTAAACCTGCGTATAGAGAGGAGGTGGAAGCTAAAACCATCTTTTTTATACCTTTCTCTCTCATTAACTCTAAAAGATTAAGTGTTCCCTGTGCATTTGTTTGTAAATAAACATGTGGATTAATTAATGAGTATCTAACTCCAGCCCTTGCCGCCAAATTTAAAATGGCGTCAAATCTAAATATATCAAATAAAACTTTTAACGCCTCAAAATTTTCTATATCTAATTTAAAAAATTTAAAATTTTCGAAATTTTGTAATTGTTTAACTCTCCATTCCTTTAATCTAACATCATAATAATTATTTAAATTATCTACCCCTATAACTTTATAACCTTCTTTTAACAAAAACTCAGCAGTTTTCCAGCCTATAAAACCTGCAACTCCAGTTAATAAAACTGTTTTATTACTCAAATAAAAAACCTCCATTTTTTTAGCTATTGAGATTTTATTCCATAATAGGATAGAAGACAAATTTAGGTGATGTAATAACTACTATAATAAGAAGAATTTGATTTTTAAAATTTATTTAATGTGGGTTTTATAATTCTCAATTTATTGATTTATACCGACATATTTTTAAAATTTCTGGAGTTTATCTAAGTATAGATTTAATTAAAATCCTTCATTTTAATCTAGAGCCGATTAACTGAGTTTAATTTCCAAAATGGCGTTAAATTAGCTAATTTAAAAATTCTCCAGTTAATAAAAAGAGTTTAAAGAAAAAGAAGCCGTAAGGCTTATTATTTTCTTTTTGCTTCGTCAGTTTCTAAAGAAGCCTTTTTAATCTCAAGTGGAGATACTTTTACAAAGTTTAACTTTTCTTCTTCCCAGTTTTCCAGTATCTTTTTAGCTACTTCACTGTTTGTATAAGCACTATGTTTAACTAACAGTTTTTCCACTTCCTTATAGTCCTCGTCATCCATCTCATCAATAAATACATAAGAAGTGTTAATCTTTCTCTCTACCTCTTCGTTTGGGTCGTATATGTATGCAACACCGCCAGTCATACCTGCACCAAAGTTTATTCCTATCTTACCTAGAATTAGAACTAGTCCGTTTGTCATATACTCACAGCCGTGGTCTCCTACACCTTCAACAACTGCAGTTGCACCAGAGTTTCTAACTGCAAATCTTTCACCTGCAATTCCGGAAGCAAATAAATGACCGCCTGTGGCACCGTATAGGCAAGTATTCCCCATTATCACATTTTCCCAAGAATTACCTTTAAACTCTTTAGGTGGTTTTATAACTATCAATCCACCAGTCATTCCCTTTCCTACATAATCGTTAGCATCACCTGTAAGGATTAGGTTTAAACCGGGAACACAGAAAGCACCGAAGGATTGACCTGCAGTACCTCTAAAGTTTAACTCTATCTTAGAAAGTCTCAATCCTTTATCACCGTATCTTTTAACTATTTCATGGGCAACTCTTGTACCTACAGTTCTATATGTATTTTTGATTATATAGAAACCTGCAAAATTTTCCTGTTTTTCAATATACGGTAATGCATCTTTTAATATTTCCTCATCAAAAGGTTTTGTAGGTGGGTCATTTCTATCCTGAGCAGATTTTTTAGGTTTTCTGTTTGTAGGGTCAGGGTCTTTTAGTATACTGTCCAGTTTTACATATTTAGCTTTATAATGGTCTGTTGGTATATTAGGTTTGAGTAAATCTACCCTTCCTACAATATCATCTAAATGTCTGTATCCCATATCGGCAAGCCATCTTCTAACATCTTGAGCTAAGAACATTAGATATTTAATTACATGTTCAGGCTGTCCGGGGAATTTTTCCCTTAATCTTTTATCCTGTGTTGTAACACCAACTGGACAGGTGTTTAAATGACACTGTCTAGCCATTACACAACCTTCAGCTACCATTAAGGCTGTTCCTAGTCCATACTCTTCTGCTCCCAGTAATGAAGCTATAATAACATCTCTACCTGTTTTTATTTGTCCGTCAACCCTTAGTTTAACTCTTCCCCTTAAATCGTTATCTATCAATACCTGTTGTACTTCCGATAAACCAACTTCCCATGGTAAACCTGCATGTTTTATTGAGATTAAAGGCGATGCTCCTGTACCTCCATCGTGTCCTGATATATGTATTATGTCCGCAAATGCTTTTGCAACACCTGAAGCAATAGTTCCTATACCTTTAGAAGCTACAAGTTTAACTATAACTTTTGCATTTGGATTAATCATCTTTAAGTCGTAGATTAATTGGGCTAAATCTTCTATTGAGTAAATATCGTGGTGTGGTGGTGGTGATATTAAAGTAATTCCCGGTTTAGCTCTTCTTAAAAAGGCTATGTATGTGTCCACTTTTTTACCGGGTAATTGTCCACCTTCTCCCGGTTTAGCACCTTGAGCTATTTTTATCTCTATCTCTTCAGCAGAGTTTAAATATTCTGCCGTTACTCCAAATCTTCCTGAAGCTACCTGTTTTATCTTTGAGTTTTTAATTGTGCCATACCTTGCAGGGTCTTCTCCACCTTCACCTGAGTTTGATTTTGCACCTACCCTGTTCATAGCCTCTGCTATCGTTTCATGGGCTTCCTTACTTAAAGCTCCAACTGACATTGCAGCTCCAACAAACTTTTTAACTATCTCCTCTGCAGGCTCAACATCTTCTATTGGAATAGGAGGTCTATCACTTTCTATTTTGAATAAATCTCTTAATGTAACAGGTTTTTCCTTATAACTATCTTCAACAAATTTTTCATAACTTTCCCAACTATCTCCCCTTACAGCTTTATGTAAATCTCTAACTGCAACAGGATTCCAAGAGTGGAATTCTCCATCTCTTCTGTGTCTAAACTCACCTCCCTGTGGGAGAGATACTGGTTCTTCAAAGAATGCTTTATTAAATCTTATTAATGTTTCCTGTGCTATCTGTTTTACTCCTATACCGTCTATAGGTGAAGCTGTACCTGGGAAGTATTTATCTATAACATCTTTTCCTATTCCTATAGCCTCAAACAGTCCAGAACCTCTATAACTTTTAACTGTTGCTATTCCCATTTTTGACATTATTTTTAGTAGTCCTTCATTAACAGCCTTCCTGTAATTTCTTACGGCTTCTTCAAATGAAAGATTAAACTTTTTATCCTCATCAACTAAATTTCTTATTATCTGAACTGCCATATAAGGATTAACTAATGTAGCTCCATATCCTATTAAGAATGCTATTGAGTGTGTGCTTCTAGCTTCACCTGTATCAGCTATTAAAGAAAATTTACTTCTCTTTCCCTTTCTAATCATATGGGCATTAACAGCCGCAACAGCTAATCCCATAGGTATAGGTGCTCCCTCTATAGACACATCCCTATCTGTTAAAATTACAAGCTCCTTTCCGTTATCAACAGCTTCCTCAACTCTTCTTGCTATATCATCTAAAGCAGGCTCTAAAGCATCATCGTAAGGGTCAAATATTGCAGGAATTATTTCTACTTTATCTTTATAAAGTTTGATTAACTCTTCCATCTCATTATCAAATATTAATGGAGAAGACACTATTAACTGTTTTGCGTGTTCTGGTGTTTCAAGTAAAAAGTTATCTTTCTTACCTACGTAAGTGTTTAAAGACATTACCTTTTTTTCTCTTATAGGGTCAATAGGTGGATTTGTAACCTGTGCAAATTTTTGTTTAAAGTATTCAAATAAAAGTTTAGGTCTCTTTGATAAAACCGGTAATGGTGTATCATTACCCATTGAATAAATCGGGTCTACTCCCTTTTCAGCCATAGGCTTAATAATCATATTTATCTGGTCTTTGTCGTATCCAAAAACTAATAACTCCCTGATTATATTTTTTTTATCTAACTCTGGATAATCCTTTGCTGGAATAAATTCTTTTAAATTCTCCTTAACCCATTTCTCGTAAGGATTTAGATGGGATACTTTTTTTATTACCTCTGAAGATTTGTAAATTTTACCTTCCTTAGTATCTACTGCTATTTTATCACCGGGTCCCAATCTTCCCTTTTCTATAATCTTCTCTTCAGGTATATCAATTGTGCCAACTTCAGAAGCCATTATTACAAATTCATCTGTTATAACATATCTTGCAGGTCTTAAACCGTTTCTATCCAGCTTTCCTATAACAGTCTCTCCATCTGTAAAGGCAATAGCCGCAGGACCATCCCAAGCCTCAAATATACAGGAAAAATATTTATAAAATGCTCTCTCTTCAGGAGATAATCTATCGTCATTTTCCCAAGCTCTAGGGATAAGTGCATTTATAGCAGTTAAAGGATTTTTTCCAGACATTAAAAGGAATTCTAAAGCATTATCCAAAGATGCAGAATCACTATCTTCATAATTTACTATAGGTAGTATATACTCTGCCAAATCTCCCCAAACTTCCCTAACATCTTCCGCTTTTGCATTTATCCAATTTCTATTTGCATTTATTGTATTAATCTCTCCATTATGGGCTAACGTTCTAAAAGGTTGTGCTAGTTTCCACTGTGGAAAGGTATTAGTTGAAAATCTTTGGTGAAATATTGCCAAACCACTTTCAAAATCTTTATCTTGTAAGTCTAAATAAAAATACTTTAATCTAGGTGCGGTTACCATTCCCTTATAAACGATTGTTTTACTTGATAATGACGGAATGTAAAAATCTTTATACTTTTTGTCTGTTGTAAGTTTTTCTAATTTTTTTCTTAAAATAAATAATTCTTTCTCAAAATTTTGTATATCTAATCCTTCTTTAGAGATGAAACATTGCCAGATTTCAGGTTTATTTCTTTTTGCTATTTCTCCAAGCTCTTCCTCGTTTAGTGGAACTTTTCTCCAGCCTAAAAATTTAAATTTTTCATTTATTATATTTTCTATTTGCTCCTTTAATTCTTCTTCATACTCTTTAGGAATAAAAAACATTCCAACGGCTAAATCTTTCTCATCAGGTAGATTTATATTTAAGTCTTTTGCTACCTTATTAAAAAATTTATACGGAATATGTGTTAATATTCCTGCTCCGTCTCCAGTTTTCCCGTCTGCACTTACAGCACCTCTGTGGTCTAGATTTGCAAGTGAAGTTAAGGCTTTATCTACCAAATCATGAGATTTTTCACCTTTTATATTTACGATAAAACCTACTCCACAGTTATCTCTTTCAAAGTTTTGCATACTTCTACCCCTTTTGTTAATAAAAGATTGGTAAAATATTATCTAATATTAATATTAACATTATCAATAATAAGCTCTATCCTAGATGATTTAAAAATTTTACAATTTTGTAAACTTAAAACTGGTTAATTTTATTAAAGTTAAAGTTAAAAGTTTAAAAGTATCTTAAATGCCTTTGGAATTACAAGATTAAAGTTAGGTAAAAAAATTTCTGATACTAAAACTGAAATAAGTTAAAATTTAACTACTATAAATTGTAAGTGAAATACATAGTAAAATTAATACCAACAAAAACTACCATTCTAAAAAACTAGTTAAATATTTAAGTTTTTATCTTAAAACTTTTTCTATGAATAGGTGATAAGCCATACTCCCTTATTTCCTCTTTATGTAATTTTGTTAAATAACCTTTATGTTTTGAGAATGAGTAGGGATATATACTTTC
>QNZF01000012.1 GCA_003978485.1 Persephonella sp. | reverse complement strand
CCCGTTAAAAAATATTTATAAAAGAATAATGGTTATTTAGCTTATTCTATTTCCAAGTAGCCTGCAGAGGCTTTAAATAAGCCATTTTCTAATAAAAAAAAACTTTTTACTAACTGTTTAGTAATATACAACAGAATATCCGCAAATGCAAGTAGTTTGCATCAACCCTTCAATAATGCAAATATATTTTCTGTTATATTCTCGGAAGTTGGCTTGTATTAAGGATTTACGCAGAAAATATATTTTTATTAAAAATGCAAAGCTTAATAGTTATCATTATTAATAAGGTTATCATTATAAAAAAGAAAAATAAAAAAGAAAAGAAAGAAAGATTAATGTTTTTCATCTATTGGTACAGCTGGTGGCATACCGAGTTTTCTAGCTTTCTTACCTTCAATCATATAGTAGAGAACTGGGACAACAACTAAGGTTATTAATGTTGATGCCATTGTTCCAAATATTAATGCAATAGCTAAACCGTTAAATATAGGGTCAAAAATGATAACAAATGCCCCTACTACTATAGCCGCCGCAGTTAATAGTATAGGTCTTGCCCTTACTATACCCGCCTCAAGTAACGCCTCTTCGAGTGTATAGCCTTCCTTTAGCTTATCCTCTGCAAACTGAACTAATAGTATAGAGTTTCTTAAGATAATACCTGCCAGTGCAATAAAACCTATCATTGATGTTGCAGTAAAGAATGCTCCCATTAAAAAGTGTCCAGGAACAATTCCAACAAGTGTAAACGGTATAGGGGACATTATAACTATAGGCATTCTGAATGATTTAAACCAACCAACTAGAAGAATGTATAAAACTGTTAAAGCTACTCCAAAAGCTATTCCCATATCTCTAAATGTTTCATAGGTAACCTGCCATTCTCCGTCCCATTTTACATAATATTTATCTGTTAACTCAGGTTGATGTGTAAATAAAACTTCTATTCCCTTTCCATCTGGTGTTTTTATCTTCTCTATATCATCTGTTAAATCTAATATTGGATAAACAGGAGAACCTAAACTATCGTTAACATTAGCCACTACATAAACAACAGCCTGAAGATTTTTTCTATAAATATCATGCTCTGTAGAACCTTTCTCCACTTTAACCAGTGAACCTATCGGAATAGCTCCCTTAGGTGTAGGAATTTTCATAGCTAATAAATCTTCTATACTGTCCCTATCCTTTTGTTCTAATCTTACAACTATATTTACAGGATAGAGACTGTTTGGTTCGTTGACAAAACCTACAGTGTAGCCAGCTAAAGCTATTCTCATTGTTTTAACTATCATATCCTCATTTAAACCATATCTTCTGACCTTTTCCCTATCAATTTTTAATATATACTCCCTTTGAGGTAAGTTTCTGTATATTCCTACATCTATAACTCCCGGTGTTTTTTCAAAAAGCTGTTTTATCTTTTCAGCTAATTTTAATTGAGTATCGTAATCTGGTCCATAAACTTCAGCAACTATTGGTGATAGGACAGGTGGTCCCGGTGGTGGCTCAACAACAGCGACATACTTAGCACCATTTTGTTTTGCTATTTTTTCAATATCTTTTCTAATTCTTTCAGCTATCTCGTGAGATTGGGCTTTCCTATCGTGTTTATTTATAAGATTAACTTTTATCATTGCATAGTACGGAGCTTTTCTTAAGTAGTAATGTCTAACCAATCCGTTGAAGTCAAAAGGTGCAGGTACTCCTGTATAGATAACATAATTCTCAACTTCGTTAACATTTTTTACATAATCGGCAAGTTTTTTCGCTACCTGATATGTTTTTTCAAGTGGAGTTCCTTCTGGCATATCTAGGACGATAAATAACTCACTTTTGTTGTCATAAGGTAGCATTTTAACTAAAACTAATCTGTAAGCTAGCATTAAAACTGATAAAACTAAAATTAATCCCATAGCTCCCAAAAAGAGCCATCTCTTAAATCTACTTGTAAATAAAGGCATATAAATTTTTTCAAATAGTTTTGTTAAAAATCCTGCCGTTTCTTCCTCTTCCTTTTCCAAATCAACAGGTGTTTGATGTGGTTCGTGTTTTATCCATCTTATAGCTAAATATGGTGTTAGGATGAACGCTAAGAGCATTGAGAAGAACATAGCTACAGATGAGTTTATAGGAATAGGTCTCATATAAGGTCCCATAAGTCCTGTAACAAATGCCATAGGTAATAATGCAACTATAACTGCAAAAGTTGCGAGTATTGTAGGGTTCCCTACCTCGTCTGTTGCTACAACCGCCGCTTCATCAGGTGGTAATTTCCTCATAGAAAACCATCTATGTATATTTTCAAGGACAACTATAGAGTTATCTACCAATATACCTATTGAGAATATTAATGCGAATAGAGTAACCCTGTTGAGTGAGTATCCATACATCTCACTTAAGAATAGTGCAATAGCTAACGTAACAGGTATAGTTACGGCAACGATTAAACTTTCTCTCCAACCTAAAGTTACGGCAATTAATAGAACTATTGAGAATGTAGCTATTAAAAGGTGTTCTATTAATTCGTTAGATTTTTCAGTTGCTGTTTCTCCATAGTTTCTTGTTATTTTTACATCTATCCCTTCAGGTATTACTTTACCTTTGAGTTTTTCTAACTTTTCAATAACACTGTCTGCAACTACAACAGCATTACTTCCAGTTTTTTTGGCTATAGCTAAAGTAACAGCATTATAGATTTTATTTCTATCTTCTTCTCCTTGAACTCCATAACCAAATTGGACAATGTTTGTAGGTTCTCCTTCACCTACAACGACTTTAGCCACATCTTTTATATATATAGGTTTTCCGTTGTAAACAGCTATTACAACATTTTCAACATCCCTTTTGTTCTTTAAAAAAACACCTGTTCTTACCTTAAATCTGTAGTTATTTCTGTCAAACTCACCTGAAGGTAATGAAACGTTAGCCTGTTGTAATGCCTGAACAACCTGCGGTAATAAAATGTGATATGCGTTAAGCTTTGCAGGGTCAAAGTATATATATATAGTCTCAGGTTTAGAACCTAGTATTGTTGTCTCAGATATATTTTCCAGTTGTTTTAACTCATCTTCAACCTGCTCTACAACTTGCCTTATCTGATAAGATGAATATTTATCACTGTAAAATGTTAATGCTAATATTGGAACATCATCAATAGATTTAGGTTTTACTAAAGGTTGCATTGTGCCTTTAGGCATTCTATCCATATTTGACATTAATTTACTGTAAAGTCTGACTAATGCGTCTTCAGGGTCAGACCCAACGAAAAATCTAACTGTTACTATACCAAATCCATCTCCTGCGTATGAGTAAACATAATCAACACCGTGAATTTCCCACATTATTTTTTCTAAAGGTTTAACTATATATTGATTTACTTCTTTAGCTTCATGTCCCGGGAAAGGTATCATTATGTCAATCATAGGGACAACGATTTGCGGTTCTTCATCTCTTGGAGTTGTTAATACTGCAAATATACCGAGCAGTAGAGATGCTAAAACTAGTAAAGGAGTAAGGGGTGAGTTAACGAATGCTTGTGCTATTTTACCTGCTAACCCATACTCCCTTTTTTTATTTCTATTTTCCATTTTTTACCTCCAATTTATTTTATTCTGCAACCATCACAAGCTTTAGCCACATTGTCAGCAATTATCTTCATACCTTTTTCCAGACCTGATACAACCTCAACTTTGTCTCCATAATCTTCTCCAAGTTTTATAAATGTAAGTCTTAAAACTCCATTTTTATCAACTGTATAAACTGCCGTCAATTGTCCCCATCTAACTATTGCAGATTTAGGAATAATTATTTTTTCTTCACTTTTTACAGGTATATAAACTTTTCCATACATTCCGGGAGATACATCTAACTCTGAAGGCATCTCTAACTTAATTGTAAAACTTCTATTCATAGGGTCTATAGAATTACTTTTTTCTATAACTTTTCCAACAAACTCTTGACCTGTAGTTGTTATTTTTACTTTTAACTCATCACCTAAATTAACTTTATCAAAAAGTTTTTCATCTATCTGAGACATGAAGATTAATTTATCCTGACCTATTACAAATATAGGCATTCCGGGAGCCGCCATATCTCCAACATCCATTATTTTCTTAATTACTAATCCATCAAAAGGAGCGTATATTTCACCGTATCCCTTCATAACCTGTGCGTAAGCAAGTTTAGCTTTAATTTGTTTCTCTTTAGCATTTATTTGTTCTAATTTTGCGTTTAAAGCATCAAGTTGAGCTTTAGCTCCTACCATTTTTGTCTCAATTTCTTCTAATTTTTGTTTTGGTATTCCGTCTTCCTCGTAAAGCTTTTTAAATCTTTCATAAGTTCTTTTTGCAAATTCATATCCAGTTTTAGCCCCTTTAATACCTGCTAAAACTTCCCTTCTAGCCTGTGCAATTTCTTCAAGACCTGCTTTAGCTTCCTGTATTTGTTTGTCTATATCTGAAGTATCTATAACAGCTAATAACTGTCCTTTCTTTACTTTATCCCCTTCCTTTACATAAATAGCTTTTATCTTTCCCATAATTTTTGTTGCAACTTTGGCATTGTTATTAGCCATAACAGAGCCATCAGATTTATACATCTCTTCACTAACGGTAGGTTCAACTGTCATTACCTTTAAGCCTGTTATTAACTTTCCCTCTTCTTTTGCATAACCCGGTTCAACACGACTGGAGAAAAAGCCACCTATGAACAGTATTAGGACAATAATTGGAAGTATAAAGAATACTGTAAACTTTAAAACTGGATTTCTGATTATAACCATTATTTAGCTCCTCCTGTTTTATTTATTTCCAAATTGTTAACCGTCAAAGCTCCTGCTTGATATTTAAGTTCTAAAAGGGATACCTTTGCGTCATATATTGCTTTAGCTAAATCAAATAGAGTTTTATCGTATAGGGTTTGTGTATCAAGTAAATCAATCATCGTTGCAGTTTGTGTTTTATATCTTTTTTCAGTTATTTTTAAAACTTCTTCAGCCCATTTTGAGTTTTTCTTTGCAGTTTCTAACTTAGCTTTTGCAGTTTGTAGATTTTTATAAGCCTGATAAACCTTAAATTTTATAAATTCTTTAAAGCCTTTTTCTTTTTCCTTGTACTGTCTGTACTGCTCTTTAGCAGACCTATATTTATTTAAAGTTTGTAAACCATCAAATAACTTCCAGTTTAAAGCTACTCCAACTGTCCACCATTTACCGTCTGTACCAAAAGGATTTTTGTTATCGTCCATTTCATAATTTGCAAATGCCCCAATCATTGGGAAGAAATCTGCTTTATAAAAATCTCCCATCTTTTTAGCAATTTTTACCCTTGTTTCTACAGCTTTTAAGTCAGGTCTGTGTTCAATTGCAAAGTTTTGCCAAAACTCTACCGATTTGTCAGTATCTTCAAACTTTAACTCTCCTACCACGTCTATATTTTCAGGTTTTACATCATCAACACCCATAGCAAGAAGTAAACCTTTTTTAGCTATCTGATACTG
The DNA here is from genome assembly GCA_003978485.1 of Persephonella sp. Classification (GTDB taxonomy): domain Bacteria; phylum Aquificota; class Aquificia; order Aquificales; family Hydrogenothermaceae; genus QNZC01. Next base: position 10,693 of record QNZF01000012.1, on the reverse strand, counting down.
ATTTTTAGCTTCTTCTAACTTTGATTTTGCATTTTCAAGATAAACTTTAGCTCTTAAAACATCTGCTTTTATAGCCAATCCAAGTTTATACATATTTTCAGCAGTTTTATAATGTTTCTCCGCACTTTTTACAGCCTTTTCTGCCAACTGTATAGCCCTTTTTGCTAGCAAAGCTCCATAGTAAGCCTTAGATACATCATAAATAACCTTTTGTTCAGTTCTTTTTACATCTTTCTTTGTAGCTTCATAATCCTTTTTTCTCATCTCAATGCCTGTTTCTATCTTAAAACCTGTAAATATAGGCAGTTGTAATTCTATTTTTGTTTGCCAGTTGTTAACTTCGGGAAAGTCAGGTTTATTAAAATTCATTGGAAATAAACCATTAAATGCGGTCATATCAACAAATCTAGATGAGTTAATTATAGATAACCTTTCCTGATTTAAAGTATTCATCATCGCCCAGCCGGGGGTGTTGGTTCTCATAAACATCTCACTAAATTTAATAGTTGGGTATCTCATACCTTTTGTTGCTTCGTATTCGTAAGCCTTCGCTTTTAAAAGTTTTTTAGATGCATTAAGTTCATAACTGTTATTTAATGCAGTATCAATTGCTTCCTGTAGAGTAATATCTCTAGCAAATACTAACCCTCCAGTTAAAAGTAAAACTGACAGACCTAACGATAACTTTTTCATTGTCCTTTCCTCTTGAAGGTTATTTTAATAAGAATATTATTAGAATATTATTATAACATATATGATAAAGATTAATGATTTAGTATAAAAATTTTTAATATTTATTTTGATATTTTGGAAATAATGAAAAGAATGAAGGAAAAAAAGATACTTAAAAGTATTGATGTTGTTATTGGGAAATAGAAGACAAAGTTATCTTTTTTTATATAAATATCTCCCGGTAATCTTCCTATATTAAATGGTAATTTATCAAACATCATAAGCAAAAAGCCTATTAAAACTAAAAACAAACCAATAAAGAGAAAAAGCTTGCCAATATGTTCCATGGCTTAATTATTACTTTTCTTCTTCTTTTTTCTTACTCTTTCTACCTTTCTTTTTACCTTCTATCTCACTCTCTTTCTCTTTATCTTCTTTCTTCTTTCTTCTACCTCTTTTTTTAGTGGTTTTTTCCTCTTTTTTCTCTTCCTGTTGAGCTTCCTCTTTTACTTCCTGTTTTGTTTCTTCTTTAACTTCTTCCTTTTCCTCAATCTCTTTAATATTTGCATTTTTCCTTAGAAAATCAAAAACTTTTCTTTTCAAAATACCGTAAATAATATTATTAATTAAACCTTCTCTTTCTAAATACTCCTTTAACTGTTCAGGAGTAGTATTGTAAACTTTAGCCATTTCCTCTATTTCTTTATTAATCTCTTCATCTTCAACTTTTATATTTTCTAATTCAGCAATTTTGTTAACTATAAACATCAGTTTTACATTTTTCTTAGCCTGCTCTTCTAAAGATGGAACAACACCCATTAACATATCTTCACTTGGCTTTAAGCCCATATTTTCCAACTGTTTAGCATACTCCTGTATTAAATAATTTAACTCTGCTTTTACTAAAGATTGTGGTAATTCAAAATCATTTTCCTTTAATAATTTTTCTGTAATTTTGTTTTCTATCTCAACTTTTTTAGCATTTTCTATGGACTGTTTCAAACTATCAAAAATTTTCTTTTTAGCCTCTTCCACATTTTCAGCTAACCCTATCTCTTTTACAAACTCATCGTTAAACTCAGGTAAAACTTTCTTATAAACTTCCTCAATTTTTACATTAACTGTAGCTTTCCCAAACTCTTCTCCCTTTTCGTTGTAGAGGGATACATCTTTAACCTCTATCTCATCACCTTTCTTTTTACCTAATATCTCTTTCTCTATTTCCTGTCTTAATTGATTTTCACCTACTATAACCTCAAAAGTATCTTCCTCTGTTTCTCCTTTATCTGTAGTTATTTTGTAATGTATTTTTATCTTATCTCCATTCTCTATTTGTTTATCTGCAGGTTCATACTTAGCATACTGATTTAAAAGTTTATTTATAGCTTCTTCTATATCCTTGTCTTCAACTTCTTTCTTTATAACTTCTACCTCTATGCCTTTATAATCCTTAAGCTCAAACTCAGGTGCAACTTCAAAACTTAGTTTTAGCTTTAATTTATTTCCGTTAAGTTCTATATCTCCAAATGATACCTCCGGTGAAACAGGAGTTATATTATTTTCTTCAACAATTTTTTGAAAATTCTCATTTATAAATCTTTTTGCTACCTCTTCTTTAATTGTATCTTTGTATCTAGCTCTTATTACACTGTCAGGTATTTGACCTTTTCTAAAACCGGGAATATTAACATTTTTCTTTATTTCCTTTATCACCTCTTTAACAAGGTTAGAAACTTCATTTCCTTCTGCATCAATTGTTATAATCCTTAACAATCCTTTCTCTTCAACGTTAACTACCATAAAACCAACTCCTTATTTAATTTATTAAACTTAAACAGTGGTTTATTATATCAAAAGGCTTTAAAATTTGACAGAATTTACTTATTAAAGTTTTTTATTAAACTGAAATTTAAAAATTAGAAAAAATTAGAATAGGTATTATTATCAATTTATTACTCTGCCTTAAGAATACTTAAAAACGCCTCCTGTGGTATTTCAACTTTTCCTAGCTGTTTCATTCTCTTTTTACCTTTCTTTTGCTTTTCTAATAACTTTTTCTTTCTGGTTACATCACCGCCATAACATTTTGCTAGAACGTCCTTTCTTAAAGGAGGTATTTTGGCAGATGCTATAACTTTAGAACCCAATACTGCCTGTATTCGTACTTCAAAAAGCTGTCTAGGTATATTCTCTCTCAATTTATCAACTAAGCTTCTAGCAACTCTGTAAGCCTTATCCCGGTGAACTATAAAGGATAATGCATCAACCAATTCACCATTTATTTTAATGTCCATTTTTACTAAATCACTCTCTCTATAATCTTTAAACTCATAATCAAACGAAGCGTATCCTCTAGTTGCAGTTTTTAATTTGTCGTGAAAATCAAATAAAACTTCTGCCATAGGAACATCGTATCTTAACAGAACTGTTTTTTTATCTAAATACTCAAAAGATTTCTGTATCCCCCTTTTATCCTGAACTAATTGAATTACTGCTCCTACATACTCGTTAGGGGTTATTATATTTGCCTCTATATATGGCTCTAAAATCTTATCTATTTTTGATGGGTCTGGCATCTGAGAAGGATTTCTTATCTCTAGCTCTTCACCTTTTTTAGTGATAACTTTGTATATAACATTAGGAGCTGTTGTTATTAACTCTATTCCGTACTCTCTTTCAAGTCTCTCTTGGACAATCTCCATATGTAATAATCCTAAAAATCCTGCCCTAAAGCCTAATCCAAGTGCTGGAGAACTTTCCACTTCAAAAGTTAACGCCGCATCGTTTATTGAGTATTTTTCCAAAGCGTCCCTCATTTCTTCAAAAGTTGTTGAACCTGTTGGATACAATCCTGCAAACACCATAGGCTTAGCTGGACGAAAACCGGGTACAGCTTCGTCAGTTGGATTTTTTGCGTCTGTTATAGTGTCCCCAACTCTTATATCTCTAACATCCTTTATTGCCGCCGCTATGTATCCAACTTCACCTGCCTTTAAACTTTTAAATTGGGTCATATGTGGAGTTTGTGCTCCAACTTCTGAAACTTCAAACTCCTTACCTGTTGACATTAATCTTATTCTTGTTCCCTTTTTAACTTCCCCGTCTATTATTCTGACAAATGCTACAGCTCCTCTGTATGGGTCGTAATATGAATCAAAAATTAAAGCTTTTAAAGGTTTATTAATATCTCCCCTAGGTGGTGGTATCTTCTTAACTATCGCCTCTAAAATATCCTCTATTCCTATACCTGCCTTTCCTGAAGCAAGTATAGCTTCTTCCGGGTCTAATCCTAAAACCTCTTCAATCTGCTGTTTTATCCTGTCAACATCTGCAGATGGTAAATCTATCTTGTTAATAACAGGTATTATCTCTAAATCTTGCTCTAAAGCCTGCCAAAATGTAGCTATAGTCTGTGCCTCTATCCCTTGGGTAGCATCTATAAGTAATAAAGCTCCCTCACAAGCTGCTAAAGACCTTGAAACTTCATAGCCAAAATCAACATGACCGGGAGTATCTATAAGATGTAATGTATACTCTTTGTTATCTTTAGCTTTATACTTTAGTCTAACTGCCTGAAGTTTTATAGTTATTCCCCTTTCTCTCTCTATATCTAAAGTATCTAAAAGCTGGTCTTTCTTTTCCCTTTCTTGAATAGCACCAGTAAACTCCATTAGTCTGTCTGCAAGTGTAGATTTACCGTGGTCAACATGGGCTATAATTGAAAAGTTTCTTATATAATCTAATCTGTTATCTGACATCTACTACCTTCCAGAGTTGATTTAAAACTATTATTAATAATACCAAATATAAATAATGATGATTTAAATTGAATAAAAGAAAAAGGAGAAGAGGAAAAAAGGATTTAATTTTCTTTATTCTCTGAATTTAACTTTTTATTTTTTCTTAAAATATCTTCAAGTATTTCTTTTGCAACATCTTTACCACCTAATCCGAAGGCTAAAGCAAATGCTAATCCTACACCTATTGATAATGCAAATACTAGAGAGTAGACGACATTAGGGGCTATTCCTAGATATGGTAATGATAAGATTATAGATAGAATTATCAATGCTGTTTTTATAAATATTCCAAGATTTCTGTTATCAAGTCTCTTTTGTAGTTGTGTTCCTAGATATGCACCTGCAAATATTATCACAGACGCGATTATAACTTTAAACAATATCTCTATAAAGTTTTGTGTTAGTGTGTATAAAGCCTTCGCATCAATGTAATCAAATGCTTGGGATAAGCCTATTAGAACTACGAAGGTCATTATCACATATTTAACTAACTCTTTAAATTTTAATCTTTGTGAAGATATTCCCGCTTCCTTTGCTAACTCGTCTATTTCCAAATCATCAGCTATGTTTGCAACAATCTCTGCAAAGAATTTACCAATAAAGAAAATTATTCCGAATACTAAAGCAGCTGCTATGATTTTAGGTAAAGTTAACAGAATGGAAGCTATCATTTCTGTTGCAGGTTGAGTTATTATTGTGATTTGGAGAGTGTTTAAGGAAGCTAGAATAACAAGTAATACTAAAACTAGATATACAACATTAGCTATAACTGTAGATATATTGTCTATTTTATATTTCTTACCGAATTCATCAACTTGTAGAGTTATTAAAAGGGATTTTACAAATTCCTTTGCAATCTTACTGAAAAGAATACCTAAAAACAGAATTATACCTGCACCTATAATATTAGGAATGTAAACCATTACCTGATTAATTAGGTCAATAAATGGTTGTGTGATATACTTCAACCCTAGTACTTCCAATAATGCAATCATAGTGATTAAGAGGACGAAGTAATAAACTAATTTACCTAAACTAATTAGAAATTTTTCTTCGTTCTTTAAAAACTCAACCTTAGTTAAAACATTTACTATGAACCTTTTAAGCAAACTGGCAATACCGAAACCAACTAAGCCTATTCCTATGGCTTTTAAGATAACAATTAACATAGGTATATAATCGTTAAAATCGTAGCTAAACATACCTCACACCTCCTTATCAAAATTTTATAATATAATTATTAAAAAATATTATAATAATTTTATCAATATACGTTTTAGTATGATTATCCATAGATTTATTTGAGATAAAATGTGATAACAATGGAAACTCCTAAAAATTTAATCAAAAATATTTAACTAACTAAAAATTTAATAATCTAAATAAAAATTGGCAAGATTTTTATTTTTTCAATTCTGCCAGTTCCTCTATTAATGCGTCTGTAAAGCCTTTGGATATTAACAGTTCCAAATATTTTTGAGCAGATTTGAAAGTTTTAAACTTGCCACAGTATATACCGTAGAAATTTTTATACGGTTTTATGAAACAATTTTTTAATTTTTTTCTTTTAATAAACTCATCTGCATTAGCTTTAGAAGATGATAAGGCAATCCTTACAGAATAGTAGGTTCTCAGTATTCCTGATTTTTTTAATTCCTTTATTCTTTTTTTAGCCATTATTCCATATTTAGTGTTGTATTTACTTGATATAGAGTAATACTGATAAGCTTTATCATAATTTCCTTGTATATCTTCTAAATAACCTAAAATATAGTATGTAAAATCGTAATAATCTTTATATTTAGATAGCTCGTAAGCATATTTTTTTACCTTGGGTATGTTATTTTTTCTCAAATAGTACGAAACCAATAGTTTTAAAATTTCTGGATTTTTATTCTTTAAACTTTCAAAATAATTTACAGCTTTATTAATTTTCCCAAGTTTATAGAACGATAAAGCCCTGTAATAATTTACACTTTCCACAAACTCTTTAGGGATATTTTTTAAGTTTTCAGTCTCTTTTATAAGTTCCTTATACATACCTAATTTATATAGAGCAATTATTTTATAAATAAAAACTTCTTTTGGTATATTATCAAAACTGATTATTTTTTTATAATTCTTCTCTTCAAAGTATATGTTTATAAGGGCAGTTAAAAATCTTTTTTTCAGTTCTTTATCTTTAACGAAAGGTATTATCTTCTCTAAAATTTGCTTAAGCTTATCATCATTTTTTATACTTTCTTTTATAACTGTTGCATAAATTTTATCTTTAAAATCGTCAGATATATCAAGATTATTGACGAAGTTTATAAAATCAAATATTAAATCATCACTTCTGGATTTTATAGCAGAGTAAAGCATTATCTTGATAAGTGCTTCTCTATTTTTTTCATCTTCAGGATAAGTTTGTAAATATTTTTTAGCCTTGTGATAGGCGAGACTGTAAAATCCATCTTCATACAGTCCTTTTGTAAGAATTAGTAATTTTGTTCTGCTAAAATCTTTGTTCAGATTTAACTTTTCTTTACCATAGGATAAATTATAAATTCCAATAAAAATAACTAAAGCCAAAGCTAAAAACTTTTTCTCCATCAGCCACACTCAGTTAAAAATTTCTACTAAACACAAATTTAAATATAAATATTTATTCGGCTAATAGTAAATACTTTTTATTAAAGTTTTTAGCTAAACAAAATTTAAAAACTTTTTCATCTTTAATAAGTTTTATAATTAATTTTGAAAAATAAAAATAAACTTTCTGGAGGTTTTTTATGGATAAAAGATTATGTAATGAAAAGTTGAAAAATTACCGAGATGAAATAGACAGGATAGATAATGAAATTTTAAGACTTTTAAATGAAAGGGCTAAGATAGCTAAAGCTGTTGGTGATGTAAAAAAAGAGTGTAATTTGCCTATTTTCAATCCAAAAAGGGAAAATGAAATTTTTATTAGACTAAAAGAAAAAAATAAAGAGTTTGGAGAGGAATTTCCAACTGATGCAATTAGATACGTTTTTAAAGAGATAATATCGGCCTGTAGGTCTTTAGAAAGTGATATTAAAGTTGCATATTTAGGACCTCAGGCTACTTTTACACATCAAGCAGGATTGAAATATTTCGGTCAATCTGTAAAGTATATACCCACACAAACAATAAAAGATGTTTTTGATGAGATTTTAAAAGGAAATGCAAAGTATGGAGTTGTTCCCATAGAGAATACTATAGAAGGAGTTGTTAACTATACTCTTGATTTACTTGTTGATTATCCTTTGGTTATAAATGGAGAGGTTATTTTAGAGATAAATCTCCATCTCTTGAGCAAAAATACAGATATAAAACAGATAAAGAAGATATATACTCATAGCCACGCATTAGCTGAGACTAGGGAATGGATTTTGAAAAATCTTCCGAATGTTCCAATAATTGAGGTTGAGAGTACTGCAAAGGCGGCAGAGTTGGCTAAAGATGATATAGAGGCAGGAGCTATTGCAAGTGAGGTGGCGGCAGAGTATTACAACTTACATATTTTAGAAAGAAAGATAGACAAACACAAACATAATAAAACTAGATTTTTAGTTATAGGAAAGGAGCCTGCACCTAAAGGTAAGAATAACAAAACAACTTTTATATTTTCCGTTAAAAATGAAGTAGGAGCTTTATATAAAACATTAGAAATTTTATACAAGTATAACGTTAATATGACAAAAATTGAGTCTAGACCATCTAAAAGGGAAGCCTGGGATTACATATTCTTTACAGATATTGAGGGACATATGGAAGATAATAACGTAAAATCTGCTTTAAAAGAATTGGAGAAAAAATCACCATTTTTTAAAATTTTAGGTTCTTATCCCAAATTTGAAAGTTAAAGATTAATTTTAATACTTTTTATATTTAAAATTAAGTTTTATTATAAAGTTAAGAAATTTTTTAGAGGTTAATTATGAGAAAAGTTGGTTTTATTTACGACCCTGTATATCTGAAACATAATACAGGTGAAAGTCATCCTGAAAACTATAAAAGACTTATATCTATCAATAATCATATTAAACCTATTGAAAATAAGTTAATTCATATAAAACCTAGAAAGGCAGCAGCTAAAGATGTAGCTTTAGTTCACGATATTTATTATCCACAAGAAATAATGGATTTATGTTCCGGTGGTGGTACATATTTAGACCCTGATACTGTATGCTCAGTTTTTTCCTATGAAGCGGCACTCTACGCTGTAGGAGCAGGTTTGGAAGCTGTAGACCAAATAATAAATGGCAATTTGGAAAGAGTATTCTGTTCCGTTAGACCACCGGGACATCACGCCGAATACTCTAAAGCTATGGGATTTTGTATATTCAACAATATAGCTATAACTGCAAGATATGCACAACAGAAAGGTTTTGAAAAAGTTTTTATAGTTGACTTTGACGCGCACCATGGTAACGGAACTCAAAAGGCTTTTTATGAAGATGATACAGTTTTTTACTTTTCAACACACCAATATCCGTTTTATCCGGGGACAGGTTCAAAAGATGAAAAAGGAATAGGGAAAGGATACGGTTATACCTATAACATACCTTTACCTGCAGGAACAGGTGATGAAGTTTACATACCAATATATCAGCAGGAACTACCTAATCTTATTGAAAATTTCAAACCTGACATAATTTTAGTTTCGGCAGGATACGATTTACATAGATTAGACCCTTTAACACATTTAGAGGTAACTACAGAAGGAATAGGAGAAATTGTAAAAGGAATATTACATTCCTACAAAGTCCCATTTATTTTCATGCTAGAAGGTGGTTATCATTTGGAGGCTTTAGGAGAAAGTGTAAAAACAACTTTAGAAAAAATGTTATTTGAATAAGTTTTTATGATATTAGATATTAAAAATATTCTAAAATTGGAATAAATATCACTACAGGAAAAATAAAGGTTAATTATTTAAATATTTTTTTTATTTTGAAAATTAATTTATGAAAATTGTATTTAGGAGTATTACAAAAATTACAGATGCAATATATTTCACAATATTTTAATGCTGTAGATATAGTATTAGTATTGGAGGGACAGGAAATAATTTTAAAGAGAGAGGGAAAATGTTTTATAAAAAATTTTTTTTGAAAATTTTTAGCATAGGTGTAATTATTATACTTGCTTTAGGTGGTTTTTTTAAAGTGGAAGCTGGAAGTTTAATAGGTGTGTGTTCCACAAATAAAAATGATATAAAGACTAGAGCTTTGGCTAAATTTGTGGGAGACATTACTGGAAAAAACAATCCTAAAGTCTGTATTGTTAGCAGTTCAAAGAATGATTTAAATTTATTTAATAGTGCAAAAAATGCAAACCAATCAGAATTAAGTGGTGCAGATATAGTTTTTGTAAAAAATTTACAAAGCAAAGTTAACAGTGGAAAGATTATGGTAGCTTTAGACTGTAAATCTTTAAAATACTGTCCTAACTGTTTAGGTGTTTTTTATGTAAAAAATGGTAGAACTATGCTTGTTATTTTTGAAGAAATGTTGAAAAAATTAAATTTGAAATTACCTTCTAAATATAACAACTATGTAGATAGCAAACAGTATGTTAAATGTAAATAATAATAAAAATATTTAATTAAAATAGAGTGGTAAAATGAAAGAATTAAATTCTAAAAGAAGTATAGCTTATCTTTTAGAAGCTTTAACAGTTTCTATAATTATTTTTGGTATTTTGTATTCGTCAGTGCCAATTATACAGAAGAAAGTTGAAGAAGAAATAATAAAATATTCCACCCAAAATGTAATAGATGCAATAGATAATGCTATAACGGACATTCTTTCCAATCCAAATGAAGATGTATTGGTAAAACTTATAACAGAACAGTCAGCAAGGAAAAATTTAAAAGATAAACTAATTATTTTTAATACGGAAAGAATAAAATATCTTTTCCTTTTATATAAAGACCCTATCAGAGATAAACTAAGATATATAATGGACGTCTTTGATAAAGGGGTCTATCTAAATGAACCTTTCACTCCTTTTAACGATGTTGAGGATGAGATTGACTTAGTTAAAAAGGTTGCTGATACAGGAAGAGATGCTTATTTAAAGCATGAAAATAATGATATTATTGGTATTACCTACTATCATCCTTACGTTCAGAAAGGTATAGTTAAGATTATAGTAGGTATAGACTTTTCATTTGAAACTTTAAAAGAAATAGAAACTATTGCATTATA
>QNZF01000019.1 GCA_003978485.1 Persephonella sp. | reverse complement strand
TAGAAAGAATATTTCTTTTTTAATCTCTTTTAATACTTTTTCAGGTTTGTCTGAACGTAGTGGGATAGAAAGTCTATATCTATATACAACTTTTCACCACCAGCTCCTGGTTTGTCTGAACGTAGTGGGATAGAAAGTTTAAGTTTAAAGTATATGATTATTGATTTAAGGTGCGGTTTGTCTGAACGTAGTGGGAGTTGCTTTAATCAAAATATGGAGAGCGTAAATAAAACTATGTAAAAATGTATCTAAACTGCTTTGTATCGTAAATTTACACAAATAAAAAACACTCTCTCAATATATATATGTTTGTCAAAACTTTATAGGTTAATAACAAGTTAGAAAAATAAAAACCCTTCAATCTATTTTTGTCTTTCCATATATAAGCTTTGATATAATCTTAATTATTAAATAAAAGATTTAGAGAGGTAAAACTAAATGGATATATCTAAAATACCTGCAGGGAAAAATCCACCTGAGGATATTTACGTAGTGGTTGAGATACCACAGGGAAGTGGAATAAAGTATGAAGTAGATAAAGAGAGTGGAGCAGTATTTGTTGACAGATTTTTATTTACCGCAATGTACTATCCATTTAACTACGGATTTATACCAAACACTCTAGCCGATGACGGAGACCCTACAGATGTATTAGTCATATCTTCAGAGGCAGTAGTACCCGGAAGCGTTATAAGATGTAGACCAATAGGTATGCTTGAGATGGAAGATGAAGCAGGAATTGATACAAAAGTTATAGCTGTTCCCGTATCAAAATTAGATAGAACATTTGATAATATCAAAGATATAACAGATTTACCTGAAGCTGTTAGAGAAAAAATAAAACATTTCTTTGAGCACTACAAAGAACTTGAAAAAGGAAAATGGGTTAAAGTTAAAAACTTTAAATCTGTAAAAGATGCATTGGAAGAAGTTAAAAAATCAATAGAAAAATTTAACGAAACCAAATCAAAGTAAATCTTATAAACTTTCTATTTTTATTTTTTCCTTTTATCCTATTAATTAAACATTTCCATTGGGGGATAAAATGTTAGATATAAAACTTATCAGACAAAACCCTGATTATGTCAAAGAAAGGCTAGCCACACGGGATAAAGCATACTCTATTATGATAGACGAACTGTTGGCAGTTGATAATGAACGTAGAAATATAATATCTGAAGTTGAAAAATTAAAATCTGAAAAAAATAAACTTTCAAAAGAAATAGGTAAATTATTTAAAGAAGGAAAAAGAGAAGAAGCAGAAAAGTATAAGGAAGAAGTTAATATAAAAAATAAAAAAATTGAAAAATTAGAAAAAGAATTAAAGGAAGTGGAAGCTAGATTTAAAGATATTCTTTTAAGAATTCCAAATATTCCACATCCTTCTGTACCAATAGGAGAAGATGAAAATGATAATGTTGAAATTAGGAAATGGGGAGAGCCTAGAAAGTTTGATTTTGAGCCTTTACCACACTGGGAAATAGGAGAAAAATTAGGAATATTGGATTTTGAAAGAGGAGCTAAACTATCAGGTTCAAGATTTACAGTAATGTTTAGAGAAGCCGCTAGACTTGAAAGAGCATTAATAAACTTTATGTTAGATATACATACCAAGGAAAACGGATACACTGAAGTATGGACACCTGTTTTAGTAAAACCTGAAATATTAATGGGAACAGGACAACTTCCAAAGTTTGAGGAAGATTTATATAAAGTTTGTGAGGAAGATTTATACCTTATACCTACTGCAGAGGTAAGTTTAACAAATTTACACGCTGGAGAGATTTTAAAAGAGGAAGAGCTACCTAAATATTACACTGCATACACACCTTGTTTTAGAAGAGAGGCAGGTTCTCACGGTAAAGATGTAAGAGGAATTTTAAGACAACATCAATTTGACAAAGTAGAACTTGTAAAAATTGTTAAGCCCGAAAACTCTTACGAAGAATTGGAAAAGTTGGTTAGGGACGCTGAAAAAATATTACAGTTGTTAGAATTACCTTACAGAGTTGTAGAACTATGTACAGGAGATTTAGGCTTTTCCGCATCTAAAACTTACGATATAGAGGTCTGGATACCTTCGCAGAATAGATATAGAGAAATTTCATCCTGCTCTAACACGGAAGATTTTCAGGCAAGGAGAGCAAAAATAAGATATAAAGATAAACAGACAGGAAAAAACATATTAGTTCATACTCTAAATGGTTCAGGCTTAGCTGTAGGTAGGACATTACTAGCTATAATGGAGAATTATCAGAGAAAAGATGGAGGATTTGATATACCAAAAGTTTTAGAAAAATATATGTAAGAGAATAAATATGGATATTGTATATCTAACTGAAGGAGCTGATTTGGACGCCTTGGCGTCAGCATATGGGATAACTTTATTAAATGATAAAGCAAAAATATTATTTCCTAATGGCTACTCAACAACTGTAAGACTAGCTACAAATATATTTAAGGAGATTATAGAAAATAAAAAGATTTTTCTAGAAGAAATAAAAAAGATAGATAAACTTTATATAGTTGATAGCCATAATTTAGACGAACCTTTAAAAAAGCTTAAGGATAAATTAACAGATAAAACAGAAATATTTATATACGACCACCATCCGATAGATGAAAAAAAGGAAGGTGTTAACTACATAATAAAAAATTATGGTTCTGCAACAACAATTACTGTAGAGGAGATAAGGGAGAGGGGAATAAACATATCTTCAGATGAGGCTACACTGTTAGCTTTAGGTATATACGAAGATACAGGTTCTTTTAAATACAACATCACAAAACCACAGGATTTATTAGCCACTGCTTTTTTGCTTGAGAAAGGAGCTAATCTAAAGATTATAAGAAAGGTGTTAGAGAAGGGGATTACAGAAGAACAGTTAAATGTTATAAAACAGTTAACAGACAATATACAGTATTTATTTGCCGAAGGTAAAAAGATAATCATATCTACCGCATACACTAAAAAGTATATACCTGATATATCGTCAAAAATAGGTTTGATAAAACCATTTCAAGAGGCAGATGCATTTTTTGCATTGATAAATACTTCAGGAAAGGTAAGTATAATAGGACGGTCTAGGGATAAAAGTATTAATGTTGGAAATATTTTATCTTACTTAGGTGGTGGAGGTCATATATCTGCTGGAAGTGCAACTATAAAAGGTTTAACCACTTATGAAGTGAAAAATTATTTAGAAAGTATAATCCTTGGTAAGTTATACAAGAATAAGCAGATAAAAGATATTATGGCTAGAAATGTTAAGCTTTTCAGTGAAGATTTAAAAATATCTGATATAAAAAATCAACTGAAAGGTCAACAGATAATACTAGTTAAAGATAAAAACAATAAATTTAGTGGCATTGTCTATACAAAAACTTTAAACGAAGCTATTAAGCTAAAAAAGGAAAATCTTACATTATCAAACTTTGTTATAGACGACATAATAACATTTACCCCTGATATGAATATTACTGAAGCGGAGAAATATTTAATAAACTCTTCACAGGAGATATTCCCCGTTTTAAAAAATGGTAATGTTGTAGGTTTAGTATCAAGAGGATTTCTACTAAAGGCTATACATGGTCAGATATTTTCTGCTGAAAAGGATAGTTTTATATCAAGGGAAAGAATTAAGCCTAAAGTTGTTAACTATATAAACAGATTAAGACAATTCATACCAAAGGACACTTTAGAGAAACTAGAGAAATTAGGGGAAGTTGCACAAGAGTTAGGATACAGAGCTTACATTGTAGGTGGTATTGTCAGGGATATAGTTATGGGAAGAAAAAATCTAGACATAGACATTCTGGTTGAAGGAGACGCTAGGGAATTAGCTAAAAGATTTGCTAAAAGGTATGGATACAAAGTAAACATATATGGAGAGTTTTTAACTGCACAGGTAATACTTTCTGAATATGAGAAATGGGATTTTGCAACTGCTAGAACAGAAATATACGAATATGCAGGAGCTTATCCTAAAGTAAAAAGGGCAACTTTAAAGGAAGATTTATACAGACGAGATTTTACAATTAATACCCTTGCTATAGAAATAACAAAGGATAACTTTGGAAATCTTATAGATTACTTTAATGGTTTAAAGGATATAAAAGATAAAGTTATTAGAATTTTAAAACAGTTAAGCTTTATAGAAGACCCTATAAGAATATTGAGAGCTGTAAGGTTTGCAGGTAGATTTGGATTTAAACTTGGAAAGGCTACAGAAAAGTTATTAAAGTTGGCGATAGATGAGGAAATATTAAAGGTAGCTTCACCACACAGAGTTAATCAAGAGCTTAAGTATATATTTAATGAAGAAAAGGTTTTAGAGATTATTAATCTAATGAATAAATATAAAATACTTCACCAATTAATACCTGAATATAAACACACAAAGGATAGGATTGTTATTCTTACAAAGGTTAAAGAATTGATTACAACTTATAGATTAATATTTAATTTTGAAGCGGATAAAATCTATCTCTACCTTAACGCTTTACTATATCATCTTCCTTTTGATATATCCTACAAGTTTTTAGAAAAGTATGGATTTGTTAATAAAAAAGAACTTTTTGAACAGTTTTATGAATTAAAGGATAAATTAAAAAAATTACCACCTAACGACAGTGATTTATATGACATAATTAAAAATGTTGATAGGAATGTTTTAATCTTTATATCTGCATACTTTGATTTAGATTTACCGGAAAGAATTTTAAAGATACTAAACAAAGAAGATGAGAAAAAACTTATTTTAAGTGGTAAAGATTTGATAAATCTCGGATTAAAACCTTCTCCTGAATTTAAAAGGATACTAGAAGATATTTTCAAATCTTATTTAGATAATAAAATTAATACAAAGGAAGAGGCTTTAAATTATGTAAAAAGAAAATATATACAGGAGAAAAAAGATGATTGTGGACAAAGTATTGATAGCAACAAAAAACAAGGGGAAGATAAGGGAGTTTAAAAAACTTTTTGAAGATTTTGATATTAAAGTTTTAACTTTGGAAGATATGCCCGAGAGTATAGAAGTGGAAGAGGACAGACAAACATTTTTAGAAAATGCATTAAAGAAAGCAAAAGAGTATGCAGATTTTTACAAAATACCTGTAATAACTGAAGACGCAGGTTTAGAAGTTTATGCTTTAAACGGTTATCCGGGAATATACTCTGCAAGATTTTACAGTATAGATTTTGGAGGAAAGGAAGAAGTTAGAGAGAATGAAACTAAAGATAATGCAAATATAAGAAAGTTATTAAGGTTGCTTAAAGATAAAACTAACAGGAAAGCTAGATTTGTCAGTAATATAGTGTTTTATATACCTGAAAAGTATGGAGTTTGGACTGAAGGATACCTTTACGGAAAGATAGCTGAAGTGCCAAAGGGAGATAAAGGTTTCGGATATGACCCTATTTTTATTCCTGAAGGATACAGTAAAACTCTAGGAGAGTTTGATATTGAGGAAAAAAATAAAATATCACACAGAGCAAAGGCTACATATCAATTAAAAAAGATTTTGAATAAATTATTAAAAAACGATTAATTAATTATAATTGGAGGACTTAATGTCTACTGTAGCTAAAACAAAAACAGCGAAAAAGAAGAAAGGGCGTCCTAAAATACCTGACTATTTAGTATATGAAATACTGGATAACAAAAAAATCTACTATAGAGACTATAAAAAAGTTTTGTCCGGCGAATTACCTTTGGAGGCTGTAATGGGCAGTAGTGATTTACAGGCGTGGCTTATATTCTTAATATCATCCTTCTTATCCAAAAATCTAGACTTAAAAAAATATATGGTTTTATGAAGTAGGATACTTCTATACACCTAGCCGTTCAAAGAAATGGTTTAATTTGGATATAGCAATAGTTAGCAGGGAAAAACTGAAAAAGCCACAGGGAACATATCTAAAAATACCACCTGAAGTTGTTATTGAGATAGATACTAAAGCGGATTTATCAGATATAGGCGACCAATACTATATAAAAAAAACAGACAGACTGTTAAAAAGTGGTGTTAAAAAGGTTATATGGATATTTACAGATGTTAAAAAAATTCAGATTGCTGAAAATAACAAACCTTGGCTAACTGTAGATTATGATTATCAGTTTGAAATTATTGACGGTATTAATCTAAATCTGGATAAACTTCTTAAAGAAGATGAAAGTTAGTTTTTTACTAAAAAATATTTTCCAGTTTATAAAGTTTTAAGAAAATAAAAAAATAAAAAAATCATAAAGGAGTTTTTCTTTCATATTAAATCTTTTAGATAATTATCTTTTTGATATTTAAGATTTGATTTAAATTTATATAATAAACAATTTTTCTTTAGGATTTAACTTTAATATTGCTAAATTATTAGTCTATAATAAAGGAAGGGGGCTTTGATTATAGGTAATGTTAACTATAAAAAGGGGTTGGAGGAGATAAATATAATAGGTTATGTATGGCAAATAAAAATTTTGTCTTTTACAATAAGCTTTTTATTGGCAATATTCATTGCTGAAAGTGTAAATACTTCAAACTACTTGTTAAAGTTTATAATTGCTGTTATTTCATTTGGTTTAACAAAACTTTTCTTAGATTTCTATTTCTTTAAATTTAAAGATTTAAATCTACTTCTTATAAAGCTAAAAGTATATCTGGGCTGGTTTTTAGTTATGATTATAACTATTGCATTGATAAGTATAGAAGTATTTAAAAATCCTGTTAAAAAAGAAAAAAATGAAAGTTTTATTTCCTACCTGTCAGAAGGAGAAACTATACCTAAAGACAAATTATACAAGGCTGTCGTCAACGGTGATATAAAAACCGTAAAGGAGTATTTAAACAATGGTGGAGACCCAAATGAAATATTAAAGTATGGAAATCCTATTCTGATAGTTGCGGCAAAGTATGGTCAGACGAAGATAGTCAAACTTCTGTTAGATTACGGTGCTGACCCTGATATTAGAAACGATGTTGTAGAAACTCCCCTAATTGTAGCTACGCAAAATAATCATTTAGAAACTGTAAGAGTTTTATTAAAATACGGTGCCCATCCTGATTTTCCTGACGCTGAAGGAAATACTCCTTTACATTATGCAGTAAAAAATATTTATATAGATATTATTGAATTATTAAAATTTTACGGTGCAGACCCTTACTCTAAAAACAATTATGGATTAACACCACTAGATTATGCAAAAAATATAAAGGATAAAGTTAAAAGAAATTATGTGTTAGGTTTATTGTTGATGGATATTAATAAACCGATAAACAAATTTATCCTTGCTATAAAAATAAATGATTTAGAAGAAGTAAAAAAATTAATGAATAAATACGATATAAATCCTAATATAAGCACTATTAAAGGGTTAACACCACTGCATATAGCAAGTTATAAAGGCTATAAAGAGATAGTAAAATTTTTAATATCAAAAGGTGCTAATATTAACGCAAAATCAGATAAAGGTTTAACACCATTACATCTTGCGTCTTTAAAAGGTTATACAAAAATAATGAAAATTCTTATAAATAACGGTGCATATCTGGAAGCTACAGATAAAAAAGGCTTTACACCTTTACACTTTGCTGTAAACTCAGGTCGCTTGGAAGCAGTTAGGATTTTAGTAAAGAGGGGAGCAAATGTAAACGCTAAAGCATCCAATCTAAAAACACCTTTACATCTCGCTGTATTTTGGAAAAATTATCAGATAGTTAAGTATCTGTTGGATAATGGAGCAGACCCTAACATACAGGATATAAAAGGGAGAACTCCTTTACACTATGCAGTCATATGGGAAGAACCTAGCATTGCAGAGCTTTTACTACAGTATAAAGCTAATCCGTATATAAAAGATAAAGACAGTTTTACTGTTATAGATTATGCAAAGAATTCTCTAAATCCTGAGATAATAAAATTATTCTTTAAGAAAGAAAAGAAAAATAATTAAATGGAAAAAGTATATCTATATTCACAGAAGAACGGATGGTTTAACAGGGAAGGATTGTATATATTTGATAATCCTGTTTTTGTGGTTGAGTATAAGAATAGAAGAACCTATCTTAACGGTAGAGATTTAGGTAGTATTAATCTTTTTAATTTAATAGAAAAAATTATAAAAAAATACAAACTTTATGGTTTAGGTTATATATCCTATAACTATGGCAAAAGTATAGTCTTAGATAAAGTTTTTCCTAAAAGGAGAGATATAAACTTACCTGATATATACATACTTTTTTTTAAAAATTACACTTTCCATAAAAATTTTGACCACCCAGAGCTAAAACAAATTGTAAAAAATGTAAAGATTAATGTTTCTAAGGAAGAGTTTATTAATAAAGTCTTAAGAATAAAAAAGTATATAGAAAGTGGAGATATTTATCAGGTTAATTTAGCACACCGTATAGATTTGGAAGGTTTTTTCTATCC
The DNA here is from genome assembly GCA_003978485.1 of Persephonella sp. Lineage (GTDB taxonomy): Bacteria > Aquificota > Aquificia > Aquificales > Hydrogenothermaceae > QNZC01. The sequence goes on along the minus strand of QNZF01000019.1, from coordinate 16,447 downwards.
TGAAGTGGCATTTTTTAATCTATTAGATATACAAAAAACACCTTACCTTATGTTGTTAAAAGGGATTAATTTTTCCGTTTTATCAGGCTCTATGGAGTTATTCTTAAGGAAAGAAGGAAATACTTTAATAACTGAGCCTATAAAAGGAACTAGACCTAGGGGAAAGACTAAAGAAGAAGATAAAAGATTGTTTGCAGAACTAAAAAACTCTGAGAAAGAAATAGCAGAAAATTTAATGATTACAGATTTAATGAGGAATGATTTAGGTAGAATTTGTAAAAAGGTTTATGTAAAGGATTTATTTAAAGTGGAAAGATATTCAACTCTGTACCAGATGAGCTCAACTGTTATCGGAGAGTTAACGGGAAATATAAGAATTAAAGATATTATTAATAACACATTTCCCCCCGGGTCAATTACTGGAGCTCCTAAAAAGAGAGCAATGGAGATTATTGAAGAACTGGAGGATGTAGAAAGGTCTGTTTACTGTGGTGCTACTGTCCTTTTTAAACCAAACTTAGACATTGTTATGAGTGTTGCTATAAGACAGATAATATTTAAAGAAAGAAAAGGATACATATATGTAGGTAGCGGTATAGTTTACAATTCTAATCCTGAAGAAGAGTATAAAGAGACTTTGATAAAAGCAAAAGCTAACCTGAAAGCCTTAGATTTAGACTTAGCTCTTTAACTGTATCAACTAAAAATTTAACTTTATCCTGTTCCATATCCGGAGATAAACCATGTCCCAAATTAAATATATGACCTGTTTTATACTCCCACTTGTTTAATATAGATAATACCTTTTCTTTTATAACTTTTCTGTCTGCATATAGAACTGTAGGGTCTAGATTTCCCTGAACTGCAAAACTGCCTTTAGATTTATCCTTTAAAACTGTTAAATCTATCATCCAATCAACACTGTAAACATCTGCTCCAGATGATAGGAAGCTATCTAAAATACCACTAACCCCTTTTGTAAAGTGTATAATCGGTCTGTTATATTTTTTTATGGCTTTTATTATCTTTTTTATAGGTGGTAATGCAAACTCCCTGTAATCGTCTGGGGTAAGATAACCAGCCCAACTGTCAAAAATCTGAACAATATCTGCTCCACTTTCTATTTGGAGGGCTAAATAATCTATCAACATATCTGCAAGTTTATCCAACAGTAGCTTGAAATCATCTGGATTATTAAACATAAATGTTTTAGCTATTTTAAAATCTTTTGAAGTATTTCCCTCTATCATATAGGAAGCTAATGTAAAAGGTGCTCCACAAAATCCTATAACTGGGACTTCTCTATTTAATTCTGAATTAACTCCCTTTATTATTTCCCCAATGTAGCTTACATCTTCTATATTAAACTCCTTTAGTCTGTCTATATCTTTTCTACTTCTTATTGGATTTTTAAAAATAGGTCCCTTTTTTTCTACAAATTCAAAATCCATTCCTATACTTTCTAACGGAGTTAATATATCTGAAAATATTATTATTGCGTCAACATCTAGGATTTTTTTAGGTAATAGGGAAGCCTTTACTGCCAAATCTACATTTTTGTAAAAATTTTTAAAACTACCTGCCATCTCCCTTAATCTTCTATACTCTGGCATATATCTGCCTGCCTGTCTCATAAGCCAAACAGGTGTCCTTTCTGTCTTTTCCCACTTTATAGCCCTTAAAACTAAATCATTTTTAAGTCTATCCATAAAAAATCTCCTTTTTAATATTTGATTTAAAAATTCATTTTATCAACTTAAATAAGCTAACGTTAAAATCCTATTCTCTATATCTCCATTTCTAAAGGAATAAACCCTGTTATCACATTTAGAGCAAATATCCTCTAAATGAATATCCTTTACTCCTTCTTTTTTCAGTTTATCAATAGCTAAATCCTGTAATGAGAAATAAAACTTTCCGTTCTTTTTTATTAAATATTTTTCATCTATATTAAACTCTTTCATCTTTTCTATAAAATCCTTTCTAACCTCAAAACAACAGGATTTAATGCTTGGTGATATGAAAGCAAATAGATTTTTTTTCTCTTTAAAATATTTAGTTCCATTCTCTATTATTCCACTGAATAGACCTTTCCATCCTGCGTGTAAAACAACTAATCCTTTAAAATCAGTTATTACAACTGCCATACAGTCAGCAGTTAAAACGCCTATAGGAATATTTTTTAAATCTGTGTATAAACCATCTGCTTCACCACTCATATTAACAAATGGAGCAACTATATTAGTGTGGTTCTGTTTTGGAAGATAGATATACTTTAAATCTATAGATTTTAAAAATCTGTTTCTTATATTCTCATCTTTCATATTCCCGTCTTCTTTTTCAGTGTAAATAACATTTAAATTTTTAAAATTATATTTTTTCATACCTTCACCATAAAATATGTTTTAAATTTGATTTTTTGCACTTCCATTTTAAAACAGATTTTCCCTCAAAAATGTATCTTTTCCTTCTTATATTCCACTATTACAGATAAAACTAAACCTATTATTAAACAAAAAGTTATTAAAGAAGTTCCACCATAACTTACAAATGGAAGGGTGATACCAACAACTGGAGCAAATCCTACAGTCATTGATATATTTATGAAAGCCTGTAAAGTTATTAATCCACCTGCACCGAAACAAATATATCTACCTGCTATATGTTTAACCTTAAAACCCCAATACACAATACGTATACCTAATATAAGATATAAAAATACCATTAAAGCAGAAACTACAAAACCCCACTCCTCACCTATCGTTGCAAATATAAAATCTGTATGTTGTTCTGGTAAAAAGAAAAGTTTAGATTGTGTTCCCTCTAAAAATCCTTTACCTGTTAATTTACCTGAACCGATGGCTATCTCAGATTGGAGTATATGGTAGGCACTACCGTATGGGTCAGCTTCAGGATTTAAAAAAGCTAAAATTCTCTTTTTTTGATATGGTTTTAAATGTTGCCAGATAAGTGGAGCAGATGCTAAAAATATAGTTATAGCTCCAAAAATATACCTTTTAGGTAAGCCTGCAGTAAAAAGTATTATCAAAACCGGAAGTAGAACCATTATAGATGTTCCTAAATCAGGTTGTTTAAGGATAAACAGAACAGGTATAATAGCCAATCCTAAAACTGTGAGAATATCCTTTAAAGTTATTTTTATTTTATCGTCAAGTATGTGTGATGTTAGAAGTATCATTATAAACTTCATTAGTTCTGAAGGTTGAAGCATAAAAAAGCCTAGATAAATCCATCTTTTAGCACCTAAAATTGTCTTTCCAAACAACATAACAGCTATAAGTAAAGCAACTCCTATCCCATATAGATATGGAGAGATATTTAATAACTTCCTATAATCAATTAAAGATATTAAGAACATCAATATTAAGCCTACTACTCCAAAAATAGCCTGTTTTACATAAAGATTTTGATATTCGTGAATTGTGGCACTGTAAACATTTAAAACACTCCAAAATATAAAAAAAATAACTATTCCAACTATTATAGGGTCATATAAAAGAATAATATTTTTAATACTTTTCATTTATTATTCCCTTCTTGTAAAGTTCTTCAATTATATACTTTGTTATAGGAACGGCTGTTTTACTTCCACCGATACCATGCTCAACAAAAACAGCCATTGCAAACCTAGGTTTATCGTAAGGAAATAGTGATACAAACCAAGCGTGGTTTTGATGTTCCCACTTTTTAATTTTTTGTTTAGGGTCTTTTTTTCTTATAACCTGGGCAGTTCCTGTTTTGCCACCTACTTTAACAGGAGATAAACTTAAAAGTTTAGCCGTTCCTCTGCTACCGTAAACTACCAGGTAAAGACCTTTTTTTATCGTTTTTATATACTCTGATTTTACAGGTAGTTTCCATAACAATTTTTTTTCTGTTTCTTTGTATTCGTTTGTATCACGGTTATGTATAGCCTTTAACAGCTTAGGTTTATAAATTTTTCCTCCATTTGCAATAGGAGCTATTATTTTAACAGCATCAAATGGAGTTATAGATAGATAACCTTGCCCTATGCTGTAAACTATTGTATCCCCTGGATACCAAGGTCTACCAAATCTTTTTCTTTTCCACTCAGGGCTTGGAACTATAGCAACTCTTTTTTCTATTTCAGGGTTAAGTTTCTTTCCTATTCCAAAAAGCTTTGTATACTTTGTAATCTTCCTAACACCTAGATTTAATCCTACTTGATAAAAAAATGTATCACAGGAAGTTTCTAAAGCTTCCATAACATTAACCTTTCCACAACCATAAGGGTTCCAATTTCTAAAAACAAAATTCCCTAACTTAAACTTTCCCCCGCTGTATATTCTTGTATTTGGAGTAATAACTCCTTCGTTTAACGCTCCAAGACCTACAACAATCTTAAATATTGAACCGGGCGGATATAAATCTTTTAAAGCTTTGTTTAGTAAAGGCTTATACGGGTCATTTATTATAGCCTTCCATTCTTCCCTAGTTAGACCATCTGAAAATTTTTGAATATCGTAAATTGGATAACTTAATAAAGCTAATATTTCGTATCCATCAGGATTAAAAACAACAACAGCTCCTGATTTTTCTCCTGTGTTAACAAATGCTTCATAAACTGTCTTCTGAATTCTAGCGTCTACCGTTAAATATATATCATTCCCCCTTTGAGGTAATTTTTCCCATTTAATCTTTTTTATCCTACCTAACGCATCAACAACCATCCCCTTTGTGCCATATTTCCCCCTTAAATATTTATCAAAAATTTTTTCAATACCACTTTTTCCTATTAACATATCAGGTCTTAAATCTGGATTTTCTTTTAACTCCCTCCTGGAAGGATAACCTACATAACCTATCAGATGTGGCATATATTTGGCGTACTCTGTGTATATTCTTCTAGGTTGAACTTCTAAATAAATCCCTGTGAAAAGGTAAGAATATCTGAAAAATTTTTCAATCTGCTCTTTAGTTAAATTTTTCTTTAAGATAACCTTTAAAGAATAACCCTTTTTTATTCTTTCTTTTACTTCTGGTGTTAACTCTATTCCAAGTATATCCTTTAGATTTTTTTCTACACTTCCTAATCTTTTTTTTATTATGTATGGAAAAGTATAAAGATTATAGGATGGTTCATCATAAGCTAGGAGAATACCGTTTCTATCGTAAATATTTCCCCTTGGAGCGTTTAGGATAACTACTTTTAGATGATTTTTTTCAGATTTAGAATAATAAAAATCCCCTTTTATAATCTGTAGATATGCTAACCTTCCTATTAAAATAAATGCATATAAAATAAAAAAAGCTATTAAAATTAAAACTCTAGAACTCATACTTGTTTAATTTTTTAGAAATTAAACTAAAAATTCTATCAAATAAAAAGAATAAAGATATATCAACTAATATATGAACAATTGCTATAGGTTCTATATTTATATCTCCTAATTCAAAATATAAAATAGTGTTTCTTATTATAAAATCTAAAACAATTATAAAACCAGCCACTAAAACACGGTTTAACACATTAGTTGATACAATTCCACCTTTTAAAATCTGAATTAAAAACAGGTATAAAATATAAATTGGTAAGTCTAACAAAATGTAGTTTGGATTTAATAAGTCTTTAAAAATACCAATAAATAGTGAAAATTTCAAACTGTCTTTAAAATTGTTATTAAGACTGAATATTATTAATAATACTAACAGTGTGTTGGGATGAAAATTTGTGATACTTATATATTTAATAAAAACAGAACTTTGAATAAGTAAAAATAATATAACGGAAATGTAGTATATTAAAGTTAACCTATTGTTCTTTTTTAGATTTTCCGATAACAACTATTACATACTCCAGATTTAATGGATTTAAATTTATCTCAACTTTAACATTTTTAAAAACCTCGCCTTCTTTGTAAGACACAGATTTTACAACACCTATAGGTATACCTGCAGGATACCTATTATCTATATCTGTTGTTTCTATCAAATCACCTTCCCTAATATCCTGCTCAGGTTTAACATATTTTAAATAACCATAACTAAGGTTGGAACCTTGATATATAGCCAGCTCCCTAGTTTTTCTTGTTCTTATAGGAATTCTAAAATTTTTATTAGATATTAACATTACTGTAGAGTAATTATTAACACTATCAAAAATTATTCCTATCAAGTGACCATTTGATATAACCAAATCACCTTTACTTACTCCGTCTTCTTTTCCTAAATTTATATAGATAAACTCAGTCCAATTTTCTGGTGAATATCCTATAACTTTACCAGCTCTGATAATAAATCTTGGATAGTTTTCTTTAAATCTAAGTATTTCTTTTAATTTCATATTCTGATACTGTACAGACTTTAAATGTATAATCTTAGCCTTCAGTTTTTCCACTTCATACTTTAATTTTTTATTCTCTTCTATTAACTCCCCTTTTTCTTCTATATATTTAAGAAAATCGTTAATCTTTTCGTCTACATAACTTATTCCGTTTAAAATAGGTGCAACAATAGAAAAAGATACTATTTTAGCTTTGTTTAATATAAAAGTTGCTAATAAAATAAAAATTATGAAAGATATGAAATATAAAAAAACTTTTCTCATAAATACTTCCTTTAAACTTATCTAATTAACTGTTTATGACCTTAACCTTTTCCTCAACAAATCTGTTATCATCTAAAACCCAGCTTTTCCAATCTTCAGCTTTTCCATTTCTTACAGAAAGGATTATGTAAGACATATCAGGTTGTGCAAAGGCTAAATCCGTTTGAGATGGTCTATTTGGATGGTCAGGATGTGTATGATATATACCTACAATAGCCAATTCCTTTCTTGTTGCATAATCTTCAACTTTTAAGAAATCTTTAGGAGATATTTCAAATCTATCATTAGCTCTCTCTTTATTTTGATTTTCAACTTGAAAAACCTCTAAAACTTTTCTTATATCATTTTCAAAATCTATATGTCCTATCAAAAAACCGCATATCTCATACGGATAACCTTCTTCTCCCTGTTTTTTTATCTCTCTTATCAATTTATCAGGAATTATTAACATTCTGTAAAAACCTCAAAAAATTTTTCTCTATATTAAGTTATTATAGTAATGATAAATTTAACAATGAGATTAATTTTACAAATATGATAAGATTAAAAAATAACTATACAGACCGGGATTTAAGGAGATATGAAAAAAGTATTATTTATACTTCCATTTGTTTTGGTTACAGTTTTTAGTTGCTCAAAATCTGAATACTTTGTTGACAAAAAGGTTTACTATAAAGGCGTAGAACTTTACAAAAAAGGTGAGTATGACGATGCAAAGGATTATATAAAGGAAGCTATATATAAAGCTAAAGGTTTAACTCCTGAAGAATTAATGTACGCTAGATTTTATTTAGCAAATATATACTACAAAGAAGAAGATTATGTTGATGCTATAGTTGAGTTTGAAGAGTTTTTATCACTATTCCCAACTTCACCTTTAACACCTGAAGCATTGTATAAACTGGCAGATAGTTATTTAAAAGTATCCCCTGACCCAGATAGAGATTTGACTTACGCAAGGAAAGCTTTAGAAAAGGCAGAGGAGTTAATATCCAGATTTCCAAACTCAAAATATGTCAGTTATGCTAAACAGGTTATAAGAAAGGTAAAAGAGATGGAGATAAAACATTACGAAAATGTTGCTTATTTATACAACAGGCTAGGAAAGTATTATTCTTCTGCAAGGTATTACCAATACATACTTGATGAATACGGTGATTATGCAGATAAGGATAGAATAAAATTTTTGAAAGCACAAAATTTGATAAAAATAAAGTATCAGTATGAAGATGAGATAAAGGAAATAAATGAAAAGATAAGAGAGATTGATAATAAAATTAAAAATGCTAGAAATGAAGAAGAGAAAAAGGTATTACAGAATAGAAAGAAACTGTATAAAAAACATTTGAATAAGTTGTTAACTAGAATTAAGGAAGGTAAAGAAGAAGCTATAAACATATTGACTGAATTGTCTAAAAAAACTACATATAAATACCAAGCATTAAAATTATTAAGGGAGGTAAAGTAAAAATTAGAATTAAAAAGATATTAAAGGATATATACGAAAGTATAGAAGATAAAAAAGGAAAAGATACTGTAATACTGGATGTTAAAGGAATATCACCTATTACAGACTATATAATTATTACTTCAGGAGATGTACCACCTCATACACAGGCTATAGCAGATAACATTGTAAAAAAACTAAAGGAATTGGGAGAAAATCCAATATATATTGAAGGTATAGACGAAGGAAGATGGATTGTTTTAGATTACGGCGATTTTATAGTAAATATATTCCTACCTGAGTTAAGGGAGTATTATAATCTTGAGTGGTTATGGTCTGACGCTAAAAGGATTAATCCAAAGGATTTGTAAATGGCAATAGGGATTTTTGATTCTGGTATTGGTGGATTGACTGTTTTTAGAGAAATATCTAAAGAATATCCTTATACAGATATTTATTATCTTGGGGACACTGCCCGTGTTCCTTATGGAAACAAATCAAAGGAGACCATCATAAGATACAGTTTAGAGTGTGGAGAGTATTTAAAAGGATTTAACATAGATGTTTTGGTTATTGCATGTAATACAGCATCCTCTTATGCTTTAGATATACTAAAGAATTATTTAAATATTCCAGTTATTGGAGTTGTTCTACCGGGTGTAAAAACTGCTTTAAAGTTTACAAAGAATAAAAAAATTGGTGTTATAGGAACAACTGCCACAATAAAGAGTAATTCTTATAAAAAATTTCTTTTAAAAGAAGACAAAGATTTGGAAGTATATCAAAAGCCCTGTCCCCTTTTTGTTCCATTGGTTGAAGAGGGTATGTTAAATAATCAAATAACAAAACTTATAATTAAAGAGTATCTAGATGATTTAATAGATAAAGGTATAGATACTTTAATTTTAGGATGCACCCATTATCCATTATTAAAGGACAGTATAAAATCAATATATCCAAACATAAATATAGTGGACAGCTCAAAGGCTACTACCGAGTTTTTAAAGGATATTTATAAACCTAAAAAAGAAAATAGGTTGAGAAAAATCTTTATTACAGATGAAAGTCAAAACTTTATCAATTTAAAAAATATACTCTTAGAAGAAAATGTTGAAGTGGAAAAACTTGAGTTGTCTAAAATATGTAAACTTTAAAGTTTTACACCTATACTGAAATAGATTAGCTCCAATATAGAAAATTGAGTGTTTATTGATTTTAATGTTATTACCGTTAGCAACCTATAGTTTAAATTAAAGGAGGTTTACTGGTATGAAAATAGTTTTTCTAGATGCCAAAACTGTTGGAAATGACATAGATTTATCAATTTTTAAAGATTTTGGAGAGTTTATAGCATATTCTACAACTAAAGAAGACGAAAAGATTGATAGGGTAAAAGATGCGGACATTATTATTACAAATAAAGTGGTAATAGATAAAAATCTTATAGATAATGCACCAAAGCTTAAACTTATATGTGAGGCAGCTACAGGGTACAACAATATAGATGTTGAGTATGCAAAGAAAAAGGGTATAGCTATAACTAATGTTGCCGGTTATTCTACAGAAAGTGTAGTTCAACATACGTTTGCATTACTTTTCTATATATTGGAGCATTTAAGATATTACGACGAATATGTTAAATCTGGAGAGTATGCAAAAAGTGATATATTTACTCATTTAGATAAACCTTTTTGGGAGATAAATGGTAAAACATGGGGAATTATAGGTTTAGGAACAATAGGTAGAAGGGTTGGTGAAGTTGCGGAGAGTTTTGGGGCAAAGGTTATATATACATCAACTTCAGGTGTAAAAAGGAAAGAAAAGTATCCAGAGTATCCTTTAGACGATTTATTAAGACAGTCTGATATTGTTTCTATTCATGCACCTTTAAATGAGAAAACAAAAAATCTAATAACATATGAAAAACTTAAGTTAATGAAACCTAATGCAATTTTACTAAATTTAGGTAGAGGTGGAATTATTAACGAGGAAGATTTGGCGAAGGCTTTAGATGAAGAATTAATCGGTGGAGTAGGGCTAGATGTTTTAGAAAAAGAACCTATAGATGAGAATAATCCTTTATTAAAAATAAAAAATAAGGAAAGATTATTTATTACTCCACATATTGCTTGGACGAGTGTTGAAGCTAGACAGAGATTAATAAATGAAATTTATGAGAATATAAAGGCATTTTTAAAAGGAGAAATAAGAAACAGAATAGATATTTAAAGGAGTTTAGATATGTACAACATAAATAAAGATTTAGCAAATATATTTAAAAGAATGGGGGCAATTTATGAGTTTTTAGGGGATAAATTCCGTTCACTTGCTTACTATAAAGCAAGTGAGATACTAGAAGATTTACCTGATGATGTTAGAAATTATATTTTGAATGGTAAGCTATATTCAATTAGAGGAATAGGACAGGGAATAGCCACAAAGATAGAGGAGTATGTAGAGACAGGGAAGATTGAAAAATATGAAGAGTTAAAACAACTCGTTCCTGAGGATTTCCTTGAGCTGATGGATTTAAAAGGGATAGGTCCTAAAACTTTAAAGAGATTGTACGATGAATTAGGTATAAAAACTAAAGATGAACTGATTAAAGCTTTAAAGGACGGTAGAGTTGAAAAATTAAAAGGATTTGGTAAAAAGAAAGTTGAAAGGATTTTAAAAAGCTTAGAGCTATATGAAATATCTAAAAAAAGAATTATTCTCTGGGAAGCTTTACAAATATCAAGATATTTAAAGGATACTTTAAAAAACTCTCTATCTAAAGAAATTAAAAAGATAGAAGTTGTAGGAAGTATAAGGCGAAGAAAAGAGACTATTGGGGATATAGATATACTTATAGCCTGCGATGAAAAGGATAGACTAAAAATTGCAGATTTTTTCATATCTATTCCAGAAGTTTCTTTTGTTATAGGTAAGGGAGAAAAAAAGACATCAGTTATTATGAAATTTGACAATAGAGAAAGGCAGGTTGACATTAGGTTCTTTAATCTAAATGAGTGGGGTTCTGCTTTACAATACTTCACAGGTTCTAAAGAGCATAATGTTCATGTTAGGGAAATTGCAAAGGAAAAAGGTTTAAAACTTAATGAGTATGGAGTTTTTAAGGTTGATACAGAGGAAAGGATTGCAGGAGAAACAGAAGAAGGAGTTTATAAAGCGTTAGGTATGGAATGGATACCACCTGAAATGAGGGAAGATAGAGGAGAGGTTGAATTAGCATTACAAGGGAAAATACCTAAGCTTGTTGAGTTAAAAGATATAAAAGGAGATTTACATATACACTCTACATGGTCAGATGGAGTTAACTCAATAAAAGATATAGCCTATTTTGTTAGAGAAAAGTATAAGTATGAGTATATAGTTATAACAGACCATTCTAAAACTCAAAGGGTAGCTAACGGTTTAGATGAGGAGAGGTTATTAAAGGAAATAGAGGAGGTTAAACTTTTAAATAAGATGATGGGATGGGAATTTATAAAAATTGGAACGGAAGTTGATATTCTTTTAGATGGTAGTTTAGATTTGTCTGATGAGATTTTATCACAGTTAGATTGGGTTGTAGCTTCTGTCCATAGCCATTTTAACAGGGATAACACAGACAGGATTTTAAAAGCAATGGAAAATCCTTACGTAAACGCAATAGGTCATATGACAGGTAGGCTTATAGGTATAAGGGAAGGTTTTAAAGTTAATATGAATGAAGTTTTAAAAAAGGCAAAGGAAACAGGAACCGCATTGGAGATAAACTCACAACCTAGAAGAATGGATATTGATGAACATTGGGTTAAAAGGGCTGTTGAAGAAGGAGTAAAAATGGTAATATCAACAGATAGCCACTCTCTAGGTAATTTTGCATATATGGAGATTGGGGTTTCTATAGCTAGAAGAGGATGGGCTACAAATAAGGATATACTAAACACAGGTTCTTGGGAAGATATTAAAAAATTTGTAAACGAAAAGAGAAAAAAATTTGGAGCAGTGTTAAAGTAAATTAAATATGATAGCTACTTAAAATCACGTAAAAGAAAGAAAAAATAATGTAATTAAGAGGAAAGAAGCATCCGTTAAAAATCTTATGTTTGGTCTGCGTAGTTAGGACCTAATTTGGGAGGATTATTTTCCCAAGCTTTAGCTCTGGCTAAGTCAGCCTCATTCCATAATCTTTGATAATCTGGCCATTCAGACTTCTCGTCATACTTTTCACTTCCCCTTCTGGCTATAAAATCATCTGCAATTTTAGAAAGTTTTTCTTTATCTAAAACCCATCCTCTTCTTGAGTAAGTAGATAAATCGTAAATATCAGTATGTATAATACAGATAGTAGGACAAGCTAAAGTACATAATCCACAGAACATACATTTTCCCAAATCCATATTGAAAACATCTAAGACTTTTAATCCATAGTGTGGATGATCTTTAGGAACATCTAATTTTTTAGCTTTTATCTCAAATATATCTGGAACTGGGCAAGCCGCCTGACAGAACTTACAGGCGATACATCTGGTTTCACCCTTCTCAGGTGGTTTAATTTTTAATTTTTTTACCCAAGCGTCAAAATCATCCTTTTCTGTTCCATCAACATTTCTTAATCCATGAACTCCTCTAAATCTAGGTGTAGGTTCAACAACTTCATAAGGAAAATCAACTGTTATAACCTTTCTAAATAAATGTTTTATAGTCGTTTTTAATCCTTTTATAAAATCTAAAAAGAATATTTTTTCGGCTAAAGTTTGTGGTCTTACGTTTCTATTTAAACCTACTTTTTTTATTCCCATATTCTAAACCTCCATTATCTGTCGGTTTCCCCAACAACAGGGTCTATTGTTGAAAGTAATGTAATAGCATCAGCTAAAGGTCTTCCAATTATAGCCTTTGTAAACACTTGTAGATTGTAAAAAGCACCTGACCTTAATCTAAATCTGTAAGGTTTTATACCATCTTTCGGCATGTATATGTATACTCCCAACTCACCTCTAGGGTTATCTGCCCCTGCGTAAACTTCTCCTTTCTTTAATTTTGTTCCCCTACCATCTATTGTTATCTTCATTTTTTTGTCTTCAGGTTCGTAAAAGAATGGGTCATTTTTAGACATCTTTCTCAGTTTAGCGACACACTGTTCAACAATTCTAATTGACTGTCTTATTTCCTCCATTCTAACTAAGTATCTATCATAACTATCTCCCTTTTCTCCTACAGGTATATCAAACTCAACCTCTCCATAAGCATCATACTTATCTATTTTTCTTAAATCGTATGGAACACCTGAAGCCCTAGCAACCGCACCAGTTAAACCGTACTCGTAAACATCCTCTTCAGGAATAATACAAACATCTATATTTCTCTTTAACCAAATTCTATTTCTCGTTAATAGAGTTTCATAATCGTTTATCCTTTCAGGAAGTTCTTTTATGAAATGTTCTATTGCATCTAAAGCTCCGTAAGGTAAATCTGCGTAAACACCACCTACTCTAAAGTAGTTAATCGTAAATCTAGCTCCAGTTATACCTTCAAATATATCCATTAACTTTTCCCTTTCTCTGAATGTGTATAGGAACATAGTTAATGCACCTAAGTCTAACGCATATGTTCCAAGCCAGAGTAGGTGAGAGTTTATTCTTGATAATTCAGCCATCATAGTTCTTATGTATTTAGCCTTTTCAGGTATCTTTTCGTGAATACCTAAAAGTTTTTCTCCAGCTATACATACAGAGTGATTTTCATTTATAGCTGCTATGTAATCCATTCTATCTGTATATGTTATAATCTGTTGAACATTTAAATTTTCGGCTAACTTTTCAACACCTCTATGTAATTGACCGATTATAATATCACAGTCTTTTATATACTCCCCTTCCATATCAAATAAAAACCATATTGTTCCGTGTGTTCCCGGGTGTAAAGGACCCCAGTTTAAAACCATCTGGGATTTTTTATTTGGCATTCTTTTTTTCTGTGTTATCTCTAAATCTTCAAGTGTCGGTAAGGCAGTATGTTTTCTAGAGTAGTTCATCATACCTTCAAGTTGGTCAAATCTTTCCTTTTCATTTAAAGAAGGTAATTCTACTTCTTCATAGCCTCTAACAGGAAAGTCTTTTCTTAAAGGGTGATATGGATATGTTTCCCATAAGAACATTCTTACTAAATTTTCATGACCATCAAATTTTATTCCGAACATATCCCAAGCTTCCCTTTCAGCCCATTTAGCACCTTTCCACAATGGAATTAAGCTAGGAAGTCTTTCGTCTGTAGCCCAGACCTTTATTATTATTCTTTCCCAATTTTTAGGGGACATTAAGATTAAAACACCTTGAAATCTTGGGTCTGCCTTTTTACCGTGGTCTATAACAGTCCAATCTATAAACATTTTAAATTGATATTCTTCATCTTCCTTTAAAAATTTTAGGAAATCAATTAAATTTTCCTTTGGTACTTCTATAACAGACGCTTGTGGATTATCTACAATCTTTATGAAACCAAACCTTTCAGCAAGTTTTTTTAACCTTTCTTCACTTATCCAAGACATTCTTTTTCTCCTGAATAATTTTAAAACAGTGTTATAAATTTTAAATGTAATAATATTTTTTATCAAGGATATAGTTTTAACGATATTTATCTATTAAAATAGAATTTAGTTTAAGTAAGGTTTATCGTACAGGTGAAAAGTTGGGAATAAAGCTTATCTTAGAAAAATTTGATAAAACTAAACCTTTAATAACATATTTTATGGCAGGTTATCCAGATATTGAAAAAAGTTTAAAGACTGGAGAAAGTTTAATACAAAATGGAGCAGATATACTAGAAATAGGTGTTCCATTTTCTGACCCTGTAGCAGATGGAAAAACGATACAAGTTGCACATGAAAAAGCTGTAAAGGATGGAATAACAATACTTGATGTTTTAAACATAACAGAAGAAATAAAAAAGAAATATCCAAGTACACCAGTTATACTTATGGCTTATTACAATCCAATATTTGTTTATGGTGAATATAAATTTATAAAATTAGCTAAAGAAAAAGGAGTTGATGGATTAATTGTTCCAGACTTACCACCTGAAGAAGCTAAAGATTTAAAAAAATTAACTGATGAAAATGATATATCTCTAATATTCCTATTAGCCCCGACATCTCCAATGGAAAGAATAGAATTAGTTGGAAGTTTGACAAACAGCTTTATATACTATGTATCACTTACAGGTATTACAGGTGCAAGAGAGGAATTACCTTGGGAAGAGTTAGAAAATAAAGTTAGACTTATAAAAGAAATAACAAAAAGAAGAGTTGCTGTGGGTTTTGGCGTATCAAAGAGGGAACATACAGAAAGATTGTCTAGAATAGCAGATGGAGTTGTTGTAGGAAGTGCCATTGTAAAATTACAAGGTAAATCTGATTTAAATGGTATATCAAACTTAATTAAAGAATTAAAATCAGGTTTAATTGGCAGTTAAAGTATTAATCTATTATTTATATTAAACCATATATGGAGGTTCACAGCAGTTGCTATAAACCGTAAAAAACTATAAAATAAGTAATACTATGGAGTGTAAATTATTAACTATAAAAAATATAAAAGAGCTTTATAAATAGAATAACTCTCATAAATTGAGAAAAGAAGGAATATACCGAGCAAAAGGTAATAAAAAAATGATAACCCTCCACTGCAAATTAACTTTTGAAAACGAAAAAGACAAACAAAAACTAATAGATTTAATGAGAGAATTTTCATCCTGCTACAGATACGCATATAACAGACTAATTGAAGGACACAAAAGAAAAGACCTGAAAAAACACCTTCAAAAAATATTCAACCTGAACTCCAGATACTGTGATGATGCAATATTTAAAGCTCAGAGTTTGATAAACTCCTGCAAAGAAAGAGGACAAAACCCAAAAAAAGTAATATTTGGAGGAAGAAAACTATTTGAGAAACTGAAGAAAAAACATATAAACGGACAACAAAGAGAAAAATTAAAACAAAAATGGGAAGAAAGAAGGAAAGGCAGTTTATACTCAAGAGGAGACAAAAGTAAAAAGGGAAATCTAAACACTAGAATAATATTTGAGGAAGATAGTCTAAGACTGAGAATAAACACAGGAGAAAGAAAGTGGATAGTAGCAAACATAAAAAGAACAGTAACAAGACAAAACGATAAATGGATACAGTTTATATCAAGACTACTACAGGCAGAAAAAACAGGAGAACACTTTCCATATTCAGTAGAGGTAAGACTGATAAATAACCAATTTTACGCATTTATCTCATTTGAAGAAGAACTATCCAAAGAACCGATAATAACAAAAGAAGAAGGAATAATAGGGATAGACATAAACGCAAGTCCATTCCATATAGCCATAGCAACAGTAAAACCAGATGGCAACCTACAGGCAGTAAACAGAA
>QNZF01000023.1 GCA_003978485.1 Persephonella sp. | reverse complement strand
AAGAGAAATGATAACGGCTTAGAAGTTTATGTTATGTGTGAGCTTCCTTCAAACGTAATACTTGCAGACCAGTTTGCAGAGATATTTGATGGTTTCTCAATAGGTTCTAACGATTTAACACAGCTAACCCTAGGTTTAGATAGGGACTCATCACTTGTTGCACATCTCTATGACGAAAGAAATGAAGCTGTTAAAAGGGCAATAGCTCAGGCAATAAAAACTGTCAAATCTAAAGGTAAGAAAATAGGAATTTGTGGACAGGGACCTTCAGACTATCCAGATTTTGCTCAGTTTTTAGTAGAGCAAGGAATAGACACAATATCAATAAATCCAGATGCCGTTTTAAAAACAACTAAAGCTGTTTACGAAATAGAGAAAAAATTAGGTCTTCACGACGAGGACAATTAACCTACCTTTTCTTTTTGGGGGGCTTTAAGCCTTCCTATTTAATTTCCGAAACATATATTTGAATAATAATCTGTTAAATTAAAGGGCTTTTTATAAATTCTTAAGAGAGGTTTTTTATGAAGGGATTAGAAGTAGGAGAGCTACTAAAAAATATCAAAATAAAGCTTCCTTTTGGCAGTAAAAAAGCAATCGGTATACAGTTAAAAAAAGATTTTGCTAGAGTTGTAGCCTTAGAAAAAGAAGACGACCATTTAAATTTACCTATAATGCCTTTTCAAATTCCGTTAATAGAAAATGTAGAACAGTCAGGGAGGATAATAAAGGACGAGTTTGAAAAAAGGGGACTTAATATAAAAAATGTTATAGCTAGTGTTGAGATTGGAGCAACTCTTTTTAGAATAATAAAAGTTCCAAAAGGTTCTAAAAAGGAAATTGAAGAAAATGTTGAATGGAATATAAAGGAAGATTTGAAATCATTACATGGAGAAACAATCCATAGCTATGACATAATAAAAGAAGAAGAAAATGAGTATGTTGTTTTGGTCGTTATAGCTAAAAAGGATATAGTGGAAAGAACCATTGAGTTATTAGAGTACGCAGGATTACATCCCAATGTTATAGACAGTGAAGGAATTGCCTTGATAAATTTGGCTGATGAGGAAAGAAAAAGAGACGAAAAAATTAGAGATGAAGATAACATATGTATAATGCATCTAGATTTAGATGAGTCGTATCTTTTATTCTTTCATCATAATATAACTGTTCAAAGCTTAAACTTCAATGTTAGAAATTATGAAGATATGGAAGCAGATGATAAAGAAGAAGCAGTTAACAAACTTATTAATGAGATAGACTACTTTTTCTTAACAATCAATGAACCTAAAGTTATATATGTATCAGGATTGGCCTCAAAGTATCCTGAAATTGAAGCATATATGCAGTTAAAATTTGCTGCTAGATTTACCCTAATGGACTTAAATCCTGCTATAGCTTTAGATTTGAAATTAGAAAATATAGAAAATAAAAGATTTTTAAGTGAGTATAACGTTCCATTTTCATTAGCCTTTAGAGGTTTACAAAAATGATAAAGATAAATTTACATCCAAAGAAAAAGGGAGCCTTAGGTAAATCAGGTAAAGATTTCCTCAAACTTGAATTACCAAGATTTTCCACACCGGATTTAAAGGTAAAAGGTATAGTCTATATATTAATCCCAATTTTATTACTCGGATTGGAAGCCCTTTACTATTTAAGATTAGATTTAGAAATATCCAAGCTTAACTCAGAGAAAAAGCAGATAGAAATCCAGATACAGAGATTTAAGTCTATTCAACAAGCAATTAAAAATTTAGAAAACCAGATAGACCAACAAAAAAGATTGGAAAGTCAAATTGAAGCCCAGATTTTAGTTTATAAAAATTTTGCTGTGGAAAAAAAGGATATTTTAAATAATCTATATCAAATATCTAAAAATATGCCTGATGGTGTATGGATAGTATCCCTTGATATAGGAAAAGATAACGCAAACTTGAGGGGATATGCATTAAAGCCAGAAATAATATCTCTATTTTACAAAAATCTAAGTAAATATTTCAGAAATATAAGTTTTAACGCAACAGAAAGACAGAAAGGTAAAACTATTGAGTTTTACAGATTTGAGTTTCAGTTAAGTGGTAGGATTAAAAATCAAGAAGGAGGCTAATTTTGGATTTTGAGATACTAAAAGCCCAATGGGAAGATTTAGCAGTATGGAAGAAACTTTTAATAATCACAGGAATAAGTATAGGTTTAGCTTATTTAGTATATATGTTCATTCTATCAGATAAAATCAAAGAAAAGGAAAATCTACAGAATGATATTCAAAATCTAAATATTCAGCTTGAAACTATAAAAAGGAATGCTTCTCCAGAAAAGAGAGCTAAACTTCAACAGGAATTGGAGAAAGAAAGGGAAAAAACAGAAATGTTAAAACTTGAATTAGAAGATGTAAAGGCTAAATTTAAACCCACAGATGATGCACAGACTACATTAGTTTTTATAACAGACACGGTTAGAAATAACAATCTAATTTTAAATAAATTTATTATCAAAGGTATAAAAGATGTTTATTTGGTTTACAATCCGGAGACAAAAAGAATAGAATATAAAAATAATCAGTCTTCATCTGGAAGTAATGAGAACAGTTTAGTTCCTAAAAATCCTTTGGATAGAAAAAAGAAAGAAAAGAAAGAACAAAAAACTGTGTATACTTCTTCGGTTCACCTTAAAAGGGTTGATATGTCAGCAAGTATAGTAGGTTCAACGTCAGGAATTATAAAATTTATAAAAGATGTATCTTACAGTAAAAACTATGTAAGGATAGAGCATATACGTTTATCAAAAGGTGGAAAAATTGGTATACTTACCGCAGATGTGGAGCTTTCAGCTTACTATTCACCGGAGATTTACAACAAAGCAGATTTAGATAGTAAAGGAATAGACCTAAAATCATTATGTTATTTAAAGGATATATATATCAAATGTAATAAAATAGCCAAAAGTAGAAAAATATTAAAAAATATTAATGAATGTTCTAAATTAAGTGAAACTATAGCGAAAGATGAAAAAGAGGATATTAAGAAAAAAGTCAATTCTGCATGTTTTGCAGGTTGTATAGAAGAGAATAAATTTATTAAAAATCTAGAAAAAGTATGTAAATAAGAGGTAATAAAATGGGAATAAAAACTATATATGCGGTCGTTATAACTTTAAGTTTTTCAGTTTTAGCTTTTGCAGGAAATAATCCAGTAGATAAAAAGGCAACAAACAGTTTTATAGGAATGGAAAACACAGTCGGTTATATTACCGATGATAGAGGAAATAAATTTATTATAATAGAAACGGAAGATGGAGCTAAATTAGTTAAGGTTAAGGAAAATCCCAAAAAATTATTTAATGGTAGTTTAGGAATATCCAAAGAAGATTTTAATGGATTAAAAATTAAATAAAAATTAAAATTGAGGGATAAGGAATGTTAAATAAGATAATTTTAAGTAGAGTTTTAATACTACTCTTAGTTTTAACACATTTATCTTTTGCATTAAATATAAAAGGTGAGTTTTATGGAGCAAAGCTTGGAACTGTTGTTGACGCAATTGCTAAAATATCAAACAAAAATATTATATGGAGTGCTGAGGCAGTATCAAAGAAAAATACCCCAGTATATCTTAATATATCGAGACCTACTTCAATAGAAACGGTTTTTAACTTTGTTTTAAAAGAAAACGGCTTAACTTACACCATAGAGAGAGGTATATATGTTATAAAACCTTCTTCAGAGACCGTAATAACAGTACCTTCAGAAGCTGTTAAATATATAGGTAAGGAAGCTTTTTATAATGTTTTAGATTTAATAAGAAAAAATATATCTTCTACTGCAGAACTTAAAGTTTATCCAGAGAGCAATACAATCTATATTAAAGATACTAAAGATAGAATTAAAAAGATAGAGGAATTGGTTAAAAAGTATAACGATTACTTAAAAGAAGAAGCGAAGAGATTAGCTGAGGAGTATAAGAAGAAGAAAAGCTTAGAAAGTTTAATGGCAAGAAAAGAGGTAATACTATCTCCTGAAGAGTTTGACGAGATAGAAGATGAGCTTTTATCTATCCTCTCTCCAAACGGAAAGTATGAGTATGACCCTAATACAGGTAGATTAGTAGTTAAAGATATAAGAGAAAATATTGTAAAAATAAGTAAACTTATAGCTAAAGCTCAAAGAGTTGAAATAAGGACAAAATGTTATTATGTGAAAGGTATAGAACCGGGAGAGTTATTGCTTGTAATAAAACAGAACTTTTTATCTAAATATGGGACAATCTTTTACAAGGATAAACAAACCACACAGGTAATAAGCTCAACGGAAAAAACTCAAAATACTACTAATCAACCGCCAAAAGCTAACGAGGTTATAACTTCTTTACCTAAGATATGTATAACAGATAAACCAGAAATATTAGATAGGGTTTACAAAAGTTTCTCAAATATTCTTCTAAAGAGACCTTACCAGATTGCTATAGAAGCCAGAATAGTACAGATAGCATCATCTTTTAAGAGGGATTTAGGTATACAGTGGGGAGTACAAAAAGCTAGTCCTGTAAATATATTCTCAGATGATATAAGTGCTTCAATTAGAGGTGGGGTTAATTTAGGTGGAGGTTCTTTAACATTTGATTTTGGTACAGGTACAAATATACCTACGGCAACGGGAGCTATATTAAACTTAGGTATCCTATTGGATAGAAGTAATCTAGACTTAAAGCTTGCCGCATTGGAAAGTGTAGGAAAAACTAAAATATTATCTAGACCTAAAGTTATTACTTTAGATGGAGAAACTGCAGTTATTTCTCAAGGTGTGGAAATTCCCTATTCTACCGTTGCGTCAACAGGGAATGTATCAACAACTTCTGTACAGTTTAAAAAAGCAGAGTTAAAGCTTGAGGTAACTCCAAGGACAACCAAAGATGGTTATATACTTATGGATATAAAACTATCTCAGGATGTGCCAGATTTCGGTAATGCTATAGGAGGTCAACCGCCTATACAAACTAAAAAGGTTGAAAGTAAAGTTATAGCTAAAGATGGTACAACTATCGTTATCGGTGGAGTTTTAGAAAAAACGGAAGGTAATGGGGAAAGTGGAGTTCCAATACTTAGAAGTATTCCAATCTTAGGTTGGTTGTTTAAGTATCAGTATAAACAGATAGATAGTAGGGAATTGCTAATATTTATCACACCAAAAATAGTTTACGAATGATAGTTTAAATTTATATAAGAAGTAAGTTTATAAGGTTTGCTAATGGGTTTAGATAACTTTACAGAAAAAAAGTTTAAAGATTATCTAAAGTTAAAAGGTTTAAGGTATACGAAGCAGAGAAAAGAGATACTAGAAAAAATACTAAATAGGATGGGACATTTTGAGATAGAAGATATTGTTTTAGAGTTTAAAAATCAAAACATTGATGTTTCCCGTTCTACTGTTTACAGAACTTTAAACATACTGAAAGAATTGGGAATAGTTAATGAAGTTATAAAGTTTAAGAATAAAACACTTTATGAGGTAGCTTTAAACGAACATCATGACCATTTAGTGTGTGAAAACTGTGGAAAGATTATAGAGTTTCATTCACAGGAAATAGAAGATTTACAGAATAAAATATGTGAGATGTACAATTTTAAACCAAACTTCCACCGTTTAGAGATTTACGGTCTATGTAAGGAATGTAAAAATCTAAATGAAGGATAACTATCTATACGTAGATGTAGCGGTTCCTGTTTCTATTTTTGATACATTCATTTACAGACTTGATAGAAGAAAGTTAGAAAAGCTAAAGGACCATCAACTTATAGGAAGGAGAGTTTTATTACCATTCAATCAAACAAAACATATTGGGATTATAATAGATTTAAAGGGTGAATTTAATCCTGATGAAGCGGATTTTGAGATAAAGGATATTGAGGAAATTCCAGATAAATATCCAATTTATACACAGGATTATATAGATATATTAAGAGAACTATCAGAATTTTATCTGTCTCCGATAGGTTTAACTTTATACTACGGTATACCCGACAGTCTAAGGTGGAAATATGATAAATCTAAAAATAGATGGGATAGGAAAGGATTTAATAACTATATACTTTACCCTTCTGTTGAAAATATAGATAGTCTCCATTTAACAAAAAGACAAAGGGAGGTTTTAGAGTTTTTAATATCAAAGGGAGAGGCAAGTTATGAAGAGTTAACAGAGTTAGGTTTTAGTAGAAGGGTTATAGAAAATCTGTTAAAAAAAGGTTTGATAAAAAAGGAAAATTTATTCTTTTTAGAAGAAAATAAAAGCAGACATTCAATTAAGCAAGATATAAAGCCTTTCGGTAATGATTTAATAAAAATTGGAGCTTTTTTATACTCTTCAGAAAGTTTTGAGAAAAGATTAGAAACTTATATCAATATAATTGCAAATAATATATATGAAGGAAAAAGTAGTCTATTAATCTTTCCAAATGTTAAAACTTTAAAGAAGGTTTATACATATTTAAAAGGTATATTTGGGGAAAAGGTATACATATATTTTGACGGATTAAGCAGTAAGAAAAAAATTGATACTTGGTTTAATTTAAAGAGATTAAACGGAACTATTTGTTTAGGGACTTTTTCTTCAATATTTATACCAATAAAAAATCTGTCTTTAATAGTATTAGAAGAAGAACATTCTAACAGTTATAAAATGTTAAGGGCACCTAGATTTGATATAAGGAATGTTGCTTACAAAATCTTTCAAAAGAAAAAGAATTTAACTCTAATTTATGCCTCTTCCGTTCCATCTGTTGAAACAGTTTATCTGAAGGCAAAAAAAGTTATAAAAAGCTTTAAAGGTATAAATTTAAATTTTCCAAAAGCTAATATCTTTATTAAGAATACGGATTATTCAACCTTAATAAAGGAGTTAAAAGATATAATTAAAGAACGGAATAATGTCTTAATAATTACAAACAGAAGGGGATACTCCTCATACCTTTTTTGTGAAAAATGTAATTTAGAGATAAAATGTGCTAGATGTGATATACCTTTAAAAGTTTTCAAAAGTCCTAAAAGACTTGAATGTCCAATATGTAAAACTAAGTATAAGTATATTGATAGATGTTTTAAATGTGATAATTCTTTAGAAGAAAGAGGATTTGGTATAGAAAAATTAAAGGAGAACATAGAAAAATTTTTCCCTAGAAAAGATATTACTTTTGAAACAAATATTATAGATAAAGAGTTTCTTCTAGATGATTTCGATACAGTTATAAACATATTTCCTGAGATTTACCTATACAACAATGATTTTAGGTCAGAGGAAAGATTTTTTAGGTCTATCCTCTATCCTATTTATAAGACTAAAAAAGATTATTTTTTAATAACTAAAAGTTTAGATAATTTACCAATAGAAAGCTTATTAAAGGAAGATTTAAATCTATTTTACAAAAAAGAATTGGAAAAGAGAAAAATTTTAGGTTATCCACCTTTCAGGCAGTTTATTTTACTCAGTTTTGAAGGTAAAAATTTAACTAAATCTAAAGTGGAAAGTTTATTTAATGAATGGGTGAAGAAGTTTGATATAAAAGAGATAGAGTATGAAGGAGTTTTCTTTGCATTTCATCCTTACCTAAGGGAAAATTACAGGTATCAGATAATATTAAAAGATTTTAAGAAAAAAAATTTATTAAAGGAACTTTTTTATATGGCTACAAAAAAGTCTATAAAGCTTGTAATTGATGTGTCTCCAAAGGAAATAAAATAAAAATTTATAATAGAAAAGCAACCAATACTGATATTTTAGTATCAGTTGCTTTTTGGTTTTAATTAACTTACAAGTACTGCTTCTTTAAATCTTCTAATAGCTTCCGGGAAGAATATTGAGAATAGATAACCTAGTTTAATTTTTCTGTGGTCAATCAACATTTGCCATTGGAAACTTTCTGTAAGTAAAACGATAACTAGTCTATCATCTTCCAGATTGATAAGGTAATAATCACCTAAATTTGGGAAATTTGAAGATACTACTGCTTTTCTAATGTAGTCTGTGATGTTTGCAAATAACGCAGAAGCTTTTGGATTTGTGTTGTATCCTTCAACGACAGGTAAACCGTCGTTTGAGTAAATATCTGATGAGATTAAGCCATCACCTAACTCATCTTTAGCATAATTAATACATTCCTGTAAAGCCTGTAAAGTTCTACCAGTTGCCATAATAAAAACACCCCCTAAAGAAATTTTTAAGAAAAAATATTTTACTCTATTTTATTTAAAGCTTTGTAATTTTTTGTCAATCCCCCAACATCTTTCTTTCTTCTAACTCTTTAAGATATATATTTTTATACTCTATATAGTTTTTATAGGATTTCTCCAGCCATTTAATCTCTTCTTCGGTTAATTTTCTTTTAAACTTAGCAGGTGAACCTACCCATAAGGAGTGTGGCTCTATTTTTTTGTTTGGGGTTATTAATGCTCCTGCTCCAACGATACTTTCCTTACCTACCACAACACCATCCATTATAGTTGCGGACATACCGATTAAACATCTATCTTCTATTACACATCCATGAAGCATTACCTTATGACCTACAGTTATCTCCTTTCCTAAAATTGTGGGATGTGTTTTATTTGTAACATGAATTATAGTTCCATCCTGAATGTTCGTTCTCTCTCCTATACGAATATAATTAACATCACCTCTTATTACTGTGTTATACCATATACTACAGTCATCTCCTATCTCAACATCACCTATAATCACTGCGTTTTCAGCTATAAAGACATTTTTACCAATTTTAGGATACTTACCTTTATAACTTTTTATTATTGCCACTTTCTTTACCTCTATACTTCTTTAAAAATCTGTATCCTATAAAAAAATAAACCAATGTTATTGATACCATCAAGCTTATAACAAATGAAAGTTTTAAAATTTCCATAACTTACTGACCATTTTCTTTTAAAATGTATTTCTTTACTGCGTCTAATATATTATCTGCTATGTAGTCTGCTTTAGTTATGTCTATATAATCTTTACCTCTACCTGTTTTTACCAATATTGTTTTTAGTCCAACCTTTCTACCTGCCTCAATATCAGTTTCCTTATCACCTATTAAGAATGATTTTTTTACATCTATATTAAACTTTTTTATACCTTCATCTATCATTCCTGTTTCTGGCTTTCTACAATTACATTTCATAGTGTACTCTGGAATTACACCTTCAGGATGATGGGGACAGTAATATATATCATCTATTTTTATTCCTTCTTTTTCAAATATATCTAGCATATACTCCGTTACCCTTTTAAAATCTTCCTCGGTGTAATATCCCCTACCTATACCTGATTGATTGGTAATAATTAAAAGTTTATAACCTGCATCTTTTAAAAGTTTTAAGGCAGGAAAGACTTCATCGTATATATGAAAATCTTCAATTCTGTACACATAACCGTAGTCTTTGTTTATAACTCCGTCTCTGTCTAAAAAGACAGCTTTATTCTTTCCCATTTTTAACTTTATCCTCCAATATTTAAAAGCTCTTTAAGATTTTGAATAATCTTTAATATCTTATTTTCTTTCTGTTTAAGCTCTTCGTATTTTGCCTTTTCCTTCTCAATAACTTCTTTAGGTGCTTTGTTCAAAAAGTTTTCATTTGCAAGCTTTTTACCTGTGATTGCAAGTGATTTTTCCACATCTTTTAACAACTTCTCCTGCCTTTCTAATTCTTTTTGAATATCTATACTTCCTGAAATGTCTATATAACTCTCTGCCTTTGAAGAGATGGCTACAACTGTATTTTTAGGTTTATCTAAATCTTTACTTATTATTATCTTATCTGCTCTGGCTAACAGTCTAATTGATGGTTCTAGAGATTTTAACACTTCCTCAAATCCTTCATCTTCAGGTTTTATGTATATATTTAATCTTCTGGAAGGCTCTATACCAAAATCTGCCCTAACATTTCTTATCGATACTATCACTTCCTTTAAAGCCTCTATAAACTCACTATCCTCTCTGTAAATCAATTCAGGATGGTACTCTGGAAATCTGGAAGTTGCTATATATTTACTGTCCTTTATAGGTAATCTCTGCCATATCTCTTCTGTCAAGAAAGGCATTATAGGATGTAATAATCTTAAGGATTTATCTAAGACATAAACTAAAACTGATAAAGCTGTTTTTGTTTCTTCCTGAGTTCCTTTGTATATTCTTTCCTTAGTAAACTCTAAATACCAATCACAGTAGTTATGCCAGAAGAAATCGTAAATATACTGTGCATATTCGTTATATTTGTATTCATTTATACTTTTTTCAATTCTTTTCACAATTTCATTTAGTTTAGTTAAAATCCATTTATCCTCATAGGATAAATTTAGATATTCAATGTTATAAGTGATGTTGTCTCCGTAATTTTCAAGATTTGTTAATACATATTTAGATGCATTCCATATTTTATTAGCAAAATGTTTATAACCTTCAATTCTCTTTTCAGAAAGTCTTATATCCCTACCCTGTGCCGCTAAAGCTGTTAAGGTATATCTTAAAGAGTCAGCTCCGTATTTAGCTATCATATCAAGTGGGTCTATAACATTTCCTTTAGTTTTTGACATTTTCTCTCCCTTTTCATCTCTGACGATAGCATGTATATAAACATCTCCGAAAGGCTTCTCATTCATAAATTTCATTCCCATCATAATCATCCTTGCTACCCAGAAGAATATAATGTCAAATCCTGTTACAAGTAATGATGTTGGATAAAACTCTTTTAAATCTTTGGTATCCTCAGGCCAACCTAAAGTTCCGAAAGGCCATAAAGCTGAAGAAAACCAAGTATCTAAAACATCCTCCTCCTGTTTCAACAGATGGCTACCGCATTTATTACATTTAAGCTCTAAGTAATACTTATACCCTTTAATGTTATCTTCTATAACCGAGAAAGTTTCATCCTTTTCTGAAAAGAAAATTCTTCCCCTTGGACAATTTCCGTAAGAGTGGTCTATCAACCATTTTTTCAGTTTTTCTTTATTACTTAACAATTCTTTTCTTTTTAATTTACCTAGTATTATCCTATAAACAGCTTCTATCTCGTCAGAATGATTTTTAAAGCCTTCTACTACATCGTTGGCTGTGAAAGACTTTCCAATATAGCCATGCTCATACATATAGAATATTGCATGTGGAACGAAACCTACTACCTCCTCCTCATTAAACTCTTTACCTTCCAATAGTGAATTATCTAATATTGGAACTTTCTTATAATTTCTGTTTAAAAATTTGTGTGTTTCCTTCTCATTTTTTAGCTCTGGAATATCTTGATTAAAAACTACTTCCTCAAAAAATTGTAAATTTGTTTTATCTGAATGGTTAAAGTTCGGTGCATTTAGATAGTCAAGAATTTCTCTCTCACTGAATATCTGTTGAATTCTACCGTTTGCATAAATATTAAATATAACCTTTTGTGCTAAGTTTTGATACATATTATCACTGTAAACATTTGAGTTATTACAACTTTCACAGTACCAAACAGGAATTCTATGTCCCCACCATATCTGTCTTGATATACACCAATCTTTAATATCGTACATCCAATTTAGATAGGTTTTTTTCCAATTTTCAGGGATAAACTTTATATCTCCCTTTTCAACAACTTCTATTGCTTTTTTTGCCAGCTCCCTTGTGTTAACGAACCATTGGACAGACAAATAAGGTTCTACAACTGCCCCTGACCTTTGTGAATGTCCAACGTTATGTTTTATACTTTCAACTTTTTCTAAAAGCCCTAACTCTTCCAATTTTTTAACTATTTTTTTCCTAGCTTCATATCTATCTAAGCCTTTAAACTCTCCACCATTTTCATTTATCGTAGCTTTTTCATCCATAACAATAACTATCGGTAAATTGTGTCTCTGCCCAACCTCAAAGTCGTTTGGGTCATGTGCAGGAGTTATCTTTACAACTCCAGTTCCAAAATCTTTATCTACATACTCATCAGCGATAATTGGAATTAGATTAGATACTTCCTCTTTGCCATCCCAACTTTTTCTCTTTTCAGGTGCTAAAGGAAGTTTTACCTTTTTACCTATTAGATGTTTATACCTTTCATCTTCAGGATTAACTGCAACTGCAGTGTCTCCTAACATAGTTTCAGGTCTTGTTGTTGCTACAGTTATATACTCTCCTGTTTCTTTACCTTCATCATCTACTATTGGATATTTGATATACCAAAGATTACCTTGTTCTTCCTTGTATTCAACTTCTAAATCTGATATTGCAGTCCTGTCTTTAGGGTCCCAGTTTACAATGTAAGGTGCTCTGTATATCAATCCTTCTTCATAAAGTTTGGAAAATGCTTCTCTTACAGCTCTAGCAAAACCTTCGTCTAGTGTAAATCTCTGTCTACTCCAATCACAGGAAGCTCCTAAGCTCTGTATCTGTTTTTTTATAGTTGACATAGTTTTAGGAACCCATTCCCATATCTTTTCAACAAACTTTTCTCTACCTAATTCAAATTTATTTATACCTTCCTCGTCTAGCTTTTTAGTTATAACCCATTGTGTAGCTATTCCTGCGTGGTCAAAACCGGGAAGCCAAAGTGTGTTATATCCTTTCATTCTCTTATATCTGACGATTATATCCTGTAAGGTTAAATTAAGTGCGTGTCCTATATGTAAACTTCCGGTTACATTAGGTGGCGGCATTACAACAGAGAAATTATTCTTTTTATCCGTTTCCTCTTTTACATCTGCTTTAAATATTTCATCTTTCAACCAGCTTTCATACCATTTCTTCTCTATTTCATTTGGATTGTACTCTTTTAAAGGCAACTTCATTCTCCTCCAAATCTTTTTTATTCAGATAATTATTTTAATAGTATTAATCAAAATTTTGTTTAGAAAAGGTTTGTTAAGTTAACTGAATTGTTAAGATGTTGATTTAAGCAAAATATTGTATTGAGTTTAACTGGATATTTAAAACTCTCATTTTAGCAAGTTAAAACAGATACTGAATTGAATTTGCTAATATACATTACTTTAGCCAATTAGAAAAGGTTTTCCGAATTATTTTTTTTTTAACTGGTGCTAATATGTAATAATCAAAAGTTAAAATAAAAAATCTTTTAAAATTAATAAAAATCTTTACTTTAGGTTCGTAAAAATGGATAAACTTGATTTAGACAATGATAAATATATAAGAATATTAGAATTAATATCAGAGAAGACTGTTTCAGGGGAGTTTATAGCAAAAAGTTTAAATATATCCCGTGTTGCAGTTTGGAAAAAAATAAAAAAACTTGAGGATTTAGGTTATAAAATATACAAATCTAAATCAGGTTATAAGCTTGTATCTCGACCAAATAAATTACTTCCTTTTGAAGTATTGCCTATTTTAAAGACTTCCCAGTTAGGTAAGAATTATATCTATTTTGAGAAAATCAATTCAACAAACATATTTTTAAAGGAGAGAAAAGATTTAACTGATGGAACTGTTGTTTTAGCAGAGTATCAGGAAAGTGGTAAAGGTAGAAAAGGTAGAAAATGGATTTCTCCTGCCTATAAAGGCTTATACTTTTCAATTTTATTAAAGAAAAATTTTAATGTTATCAATCTATTAAAACTATCTTTATTCTTTGGTTATATAGTGAGAAATGTAATACAAAAATATGTATCCGATAAAGTTTATATAAAATGGCCTAACGATATTTATCTAAACGGCAAAAAATTAGGTGGTATTTTAATAGAGACAGAGTTGGAAGGTAATGAAGTTAACAGAGTTATTGTTGGTATAGGTATTAATATCAATGGCAATATGGAAGATTTAAAACCTGTTTCAGATATAGCAACATCTTTAAAGATAGAAGAAAGAAGAGATTTTAATAGGAAAGAAATATTTATAAGGCTTTTAGAAGATATAGAAAATAAATTGGGAAAATTGGAAGATTTCAATCCTTCTGAAGAAATTAATCAATTTTTATTATGGAAAGGAGAGAAGATTACAGTTTTAGATGAAGGTTTGGAAGGTGTATTGGAAGGAGTTGACAAAAACGGCGGATTAATTATAAGGACAGGTACAGATAAAGAAAGGAAAATTTTATTTTCAGGAGATATATCTATAAGAAAACAGAATTAGGTTTTAAATTATCACTTACTTTCTAAAACTTTATTAATTTCTTTTAACAGCTCTAATAAAACTTTTTTTACAGATTCTTTATCCTTTGCAACTACAGGTAATACTTTAACATCTTCGTCTAGGTCTAAGGATATTCTTATGTCTTCGGGGCTCCAAGCTCCCTTTAAATCCTGCTTGTTAGCTCCAACAACATATGGAACAGGATATCTAGTTTCAAAATAATTTATTATCTTTCTAGCTTCATGGAAAGTGGAAGGGTCTGTACTGTCAACCAGAACTATTAAACCAACCATTCCTTTACCTAATATGTCCCACATAAAATCAAATCTTGACTGTCCCGGTGTTCCAAACAGATATAAAACGTGTTTATCATCAATTGCTATCCTTCCAAAATCCATAGCAACAGTTGTATGGCTCTTTTTACTTTTTTCACTGTCCTTAGTGGTTTTTGCTTCAGTTTGAACCGTTTCTATTTCAGATATTGTATTGATAAATTGAGTTTTTCCAGCTGCATATGGACCAGCCACAACTATTTTTATAGCTTTTTTTCCTTTATCCTTTTCGCTTAAAAACATTAACTACCTCTTTTTACAGTCCTTTTATTTTTTCTATTATTCTGCTTAATAAACCTTTTGTTAAATCAAATCCTAATTTTCTTTTTTTATGTCTTTTTCTCCTGATTAATCCACTTGCCAAAAAACCGTAAAGTATTTTTTGTAACGTAAATAAATCTATTCCTAACTCATTTTTTATATCTTCAACTGTCCTTTCACCATTTATAAGTTTTAAAACTTTTTGTTCAGTTTCATTTAAATTAGCCCTTTGTGCTACTTCTTCCCAATCTTCAGTTTTTTCAAAAATAAGCCTTACATCTGATATTTTCCTTTCTACCTCATCCTTGGACAGATGACGGCTTAAAAACATTATAATTTTTTCCAGTGGTATAAAAGGTTTAATATTATCTGAATACCTTATAAAACCGGGAGTAAAGGAGAATTTGCCTTTTTTTAATGACAGTAGGATAGGTAGGCGGGCTACCAAGGCTCTGTATATATCTTCTTCCCCTGATAGCCCTTCTTTTTTCATTACATCAGAAAAATCAATATCTAAGTAAACATAAAATACTTTAGGAACTTCTCTTATGTAAACTATATCACCGTCTTTAAAGTAGACAGCAAAGTTTTTACTTCCTGTTTCAATAACTAAAATACCATCCTTCCTGTCCTTCTTTAAAATTTGGAATATATCAACAAAGTTAAAGGTCTCCAGATTTCCTGTTATTGCCATATTTTATTGCCCTAGTAAATCCTCTATTTTCTTTGTTGCCCTCTTAATCTCCATTAATACTAACCCAAGTTTTGCATCTGCCGGTGCTAAAACTCCTAAAACAGCCAAATCTTTTATACCTGTAAATATCATATATCCTTTACTACCTTTTACGTACAACTGCTCTAAATCTCCCTTTTCAAGCTCTGACGTAACCCTTTCACCTAGAGAAAGTATTGCCGCACCCATAGCTGCAACTCTATCTTCGTCAACATCAGCAGGTAAAGCAGAAGCTATAGCAAGTCCATCTGGACTAACCAAAATCGCACCTTCAGCACGAGCATCAATAACAATGTTTTGTAAAATCTCTTTGAATTTATCCGCCATAACAGCCTCCTATACAATAGATTTAATTATTTTCTAACAAAATTAATAAAATTTAAAGCTTTTATATCATAATAATTGTTTAGCCCTATCTAAAAATCTTTGCTTTCTGTACTCTATAGGAATTTCTTCAGCAAGGGCATTTATCAACTGTTTCACTGCTTTATTTGTTAATTTAGTTTTCTTTATATTTAATTCTCTAATTTTTCTCTTAAAAATAACTTTAGCTATAGGTCCAACTTCCTTAGCAAAAGCTTTTAAAAGAATGTCTAAGACCAGATAGTTTAAATATTTAACTTCTCCTTCATTTTCCTTTTCCTCTTCTTTATCTTCAGTTTCACTTTTCTCTTTCTCTTGTTCTATTAAATCCTCTTCTTCTTTCTTTTCCTCCTTTTCTTCCCTAATATCACTTATCAAGCTTTTTAATTCTATAAAGTCCTTCTCGTCTATATGTTCTCTTTTCTCTTTCTCCTTTTCTATTTCTTCTCCAACTTCATCAATAATATTTTCTAAATTTTCCACCTCTAAAATTGGTTTTTCTTCTCTATCTTCTTTAACTTCCACATCCTCAAGTGCAGTTTCTTTTTGCTCTTCTATTTCTTCTTCTAAAGGATTTATTTCCTTTCCTTTTTTCTCCAACTCATCCTTTAAAAGTTCATCAAATATAATTTCAGGCTCTAAAACATCTGATACTTTTTCTTCTTCTTTTGGTTCTTCTTTTTTTTCTTCTTTTTCTTCACTCCTAATCTCTTCAAATATATCAGTTGGAGAAATTTCTATAGTTTCCTCTATTTTAGAGGTTGTTTCTGTCTTTGGTTCTGGTATGGAAGAAACAACTCCTTTTTGTATGTCCTTATCTATTAACTCTTTAAAAATATCTTTCTCTTTTTCTTCTTTCTTATTTTCTTCTGGGATTAACCCCTTAATTTCAAAGAAATCTGTATCTATAAAATCTTTTGCTTTTTCCTCTTTTTCAGGTTTAACAATCTTTTCTTCCTTACCTTTTGGTTTTTCAATATCTTCAACGGATTTAGAAATAGACTTTAGCTTTTTCTTTCTCTTTTCTTTTAACTGTTCTTTAATTTTTAATAAACTGTCCTTTTCTTTCTTTTCTTTTTCTATTTTCTTTTCTTCCTTTATTTTTTCTTCTTTTTTCTCTTCTTTTTTCTCTTCTCTTTCCAAAATTATACTTTTTTCTATAATTTTCTCAGGTTTTTTGTTAAATAATTGCTCTAGTAATTCCTCCTCTAACTTTTTGAAATCTTCAACTATTTTAGGATTTTCTTCTATATACTTTTCTGCAAATTGATTTATATCAGAGAGATATTTGATTAATTTTCTCTTAGCTATATCATTCTCCAGTCTAACTATGGAAAATCTCTTAGAACCGTCAACAATAGAAACTAAACTTATATTTTCACCTATAAACTGTATGTATATAGATATTTCACTTCCCTCTACAAATAAAAACTCCTCTTTAAAATCTTTTATAATTTTATTAATTTCCAGAGACTTTTGAATAAGCCTGCCTAAAAAGAAATTAATCTTTTTCAGTCTTTCTTCAGATATATCGGTAATTAGTTTTATAGGATATTCTTTATAAAATAACCCTACATATACAGCTTCTAAACTTTTTGCTAAACCTTCTAAAATATTGCTCAATATTTTTTCATTTAAATTCAACATCGCCTATAACCTTATTTAAAGATTTATTCTTCTTCTAATTCCAATTGTTCTAAAGCAGTTTTCATACTTATTCTCATTCTTTCAAATGCTTCTGTTAACTCTGCCAATTCGTCATCACCTTCAGCAATTATTGCTTTATCTAAATTGTTCCCTATACTTATCTCATTTACCAATTCGGTAAGTTTTTTAATTCTATTAATGATTAATTTATCAATCATCAATTTTATTAAATAAACAGGTATTAAAAAAAGTATCTGAAGAACAATTATAGATATTACAGCTTTCTCAAAAGCATCGGAAGCATCATAAAAATTTGTAAGTAAAATATATATCCACACTCCAACCATTACACTACCAACAAATGAACCAACTAAAGTTATAAAGAAAATTTTATTGGAGATGGAGTTCTTTTTTTCCATTTTATCCTCCTAAAAGAAAAAAAATAAAATCTAAAGTTGTAAAAAAGGTTTGTATTACAAAATTTTAATTTAAATACTTTTTTCTTTTTGGCTAGTCCTTTCTAAATAAAGGTAGAAGTATAAAAATAAATATAATGCTATGATGAGATTTGAGAAGTTTAATGCTGTTGAAACGGTATGTATTACTTTAAATTGGCTTTTAACTTTTTTAGCTTCCTCTTTTTTACCTTCATCTAAAAATTGATAATACTGCCTATTTGTCTCTTGACCAAGTTTTAAAACAGTCTTGTGTAAAGCCATACTTATTATTGTGAAAATAATCAATCCAATTAGAAAACCTTTTATTTCTTTTATTAAGTTTTTATCTTTAAGTGATTTAATTGCTATAAGAGTGTAGATAATTATTCCAATTATCCAACCTAACGCAAAGTAATAAGGGAAGATAGTGTTCATTATCTCCCCAGCTAAACGGTGGTTAAAATGAGAAAATAGAAGAGGTGCTTCTAGGAAAGAGAAAAAAAGGTTTATACCTATATAACCACCTAAAAGGAGAAGGATTAAGGCATTTATATATCTACTAATCTTTAACATAAATTAATCCATTTCAATAATTTCTAACTTACTGAAGAAGAAAGGTATTTCTATTTCCGCACTTTCTTTACTATCTGAACCGTGAACTGCGTTTTCTCCAACGTTTGTACCGTATAATTTTCTTAAAGTACCTTCTTCAGCTTTTGCCGGGTCTGTTGCTCCCATTATTTTTCTAATTTCAGATATTGCATTCTCTCCTTCCCATACCATAGCAACTATTGGTCCTGAAGACATAAACTCACATAACTCATCGTAAAAAGGTCTATCCTTATGAACAATGTAGAACTGTTTAGCCTGTTCTTTGGTTAATTTTAACTTTTTTAAAGCCAATAACTTAAAACCTTTTTCTTGGACATGAGCAATAATTTTTCCCTCAACACCTTTTTTTACCGCATCAGGTTTAATCAACATTAAAGTTCTTTCTACTGCCATTTATCTTATATCCTCCAAAATTTAGTTAGTATTTCCTAAATTATAATATAAAAATTAACTAAACTAATAACATAACTTTCCTTTTTATATCTTCAGATATATCCTCTAAGTAAGGTATCTTTATAATTTTATCTATACCTGTCATCTCTTTAATAACTTCAGGATTTGTTTTAACAACCCAATCAGGATTTTGTGGATACTTATTCATAATAATACCTTTTATATATACACCTTCATTTTTTAAAGCTCTTACAGTTAAGACAGTATGGTTTATTGTTCCTAAAGTTGATTTAGCCACAATTATAACCGGTACGTCTAAAGCTTTTATTAAATCCAAATATGTAAAAATTTTTCCGTTAATCTTTTTAATTGGAACTAATAAACCTCCCGCTCCCTCAACAATTACAACGTTGTATC
>QNZF01000011.1 GCA_003978485.1 Persephonella sp. | reverse complement strand
AAAAATATGTTTTATGTTTAATAAATAAAGAAATAAAAATGGGAGGTTTGTAAAAATGAAGAAAGTATTAGGTTTAGCCGCAGCAGGCTTACTAGCTTTTTCGGCAGCTAACGCAGGAACTATAACAGTAGCCAATTCAGATTTAACACTCTACGGGGCAGTAACAGCAGGATTTGAAGCACAGGATAATGATTTACTTAATACAGGAAAGAACAATGACACTTTTAGACTTTATAACGTTATAGTAGGATTAACTAAAAAAGCTGATCCTAACAGCCCAATAGGTTTCAACGTAGCATTTGGTCAGTTTGAAGTTCCTACTGTATTGGCATCAACGAATGTTGTTAATAGAAGAGGTGGTAATTTGGTAAATTTAGGGGAAACTAATGATAATTTTAAACCTTGGTTGGCAACTGTTGATATTACTCCAATAGATGGATTAAAAATATCAGGTGGTATTTTATGGAGTAAATATGGTGAAAGACCTGTAACGTTCTTAAATCCTAATATTTCAAGAGGTTTAATGTTTGTATTATTTAATCCAGTTGTATATACAGGTGCGAGAGCTGAATATAATATAAACTTACCAGGTTTAGGCAATGTTGGAGTTTATGCAGGTTATAACCAAGCTAATGGATTAACAAATGTAGCGTCAATATTAGGAGGTTATAATAACAATATACCTAGTCCTAAAGATGCATACGAGTTAGGTATTACTGGTAACTTAAATCTTGGGGCTAAAATTAAATACGGATTACACTATTATGATGAAGCAGGTGGAAGAAACATATGGACATTATGCTTAAAATCTGATTTTGGCTTAATTAAAGGAGGATTACAGTATTCTTATGCATCTAAGGATGATGCTATAAAGAACAATGATGGTAATGCGGCTAACAGTTACTGGGGTATAGGAATTAACTTCAATATAAGCTTATTAGATGCGGCAATAGCTAATGTAGAAGTTCCTATGAGATTAGAATATGTAAAGCTTGATGTTGACGCAGACAATGATAATGGTAAGGACAAAATCTGGTCATTTACAATCACTCCAACTTGGAAACCTACTAAAAACACATTCTTAAGAGCTGAGTACACTTACACAAAAGCTGATAGTAAAATATTCACCGAATTAGATCCTCCAAATACAAATAAAGACACTAGAAACACTTACGCTATAGAAGCTGGTTTCTTATTCTAAGTTAGTTATTAAGGGGCTTTTTGCCCCTGTTTATTATTTTTAGTTCTTTAGATGGTTCGTAAATATCAGTATATAACAGACTATAAAACTGCCTTAAGTGTTCTGGAAAATTTTTCCAAATCTGATTATCTTTTTTTAGACACAGAGGTTTATATTCAAGATATAAGAAAACTTGATTATCAAAATGATAAAGTAAGGCTTATACAGATAGGAAATAATAAAGAAGTTTTTTTGTTTGATATTTTTGAGTTAAAACCTTATTTAGATTATATACTTCCAAGTCTGAAAGAACTGTTAGAGAATAAAGGAATAATAGGGCATTATTTAAATTTTGATATAAAGTTTTTAATTGGAAATTTTGGTATATATCCTAAAATAGTTTTTGACACTTTTATCGCCGGAAAACTTTTATATCCCAATTTACAGAGTTATAGCTTATCTTATCTTTACCATTATCTAACAAAAAAAACCCTTGATAAGACGGAGCAAAACTCAGATTGGGGAGCTTTAGAACTTTCGGAAAAACAGTTGGATTACGCCTATAAAGATATTACCGTTCTACAGGAAATATTTCCAATTTTACAATCTGAAATTAACTCATTACCTAAACCTAACTTAAAACTTTCTGGAGATTTATCTAAAACATTTAAAATATACCATCCTGTCTTTTTAACAGAACTGTATCTTACACCTTTTTTTGCACAGTTAGAGCTTAAAGGTATAAGTATAGATATAGAGAGTATTAATAGTTTAGAAAGAAGTATAAAAAAAAGATATTCGGAAATATACTATCAGTTTTACAGGAATGAAAGGTTAAGATTAGATAGACAAGAAGAATTAAAAAATTGGTTACAGAAAAAGTTTAATATAAAGTTAAAAAATAGTGTTGTGTCTGAAAAGGAAGTAAATAAGATTAGTGAAGAAAAAGTAAGAGATATTTTACTAGAATTTTTAACTCTAAAAAGGTCTTTAAATAAAATTGAGGAGCTTAAAAAGTATTCAAAGGGTAATAAAATTTTTCCTGTGATTAAACAAGTGGCTTCACAAACGGGAAGGATATATATCACCGAGCCTAACATTCAAAATATACCTAAAAAGCTTAAAGGTATCATAAAAGCAAAAAATGGAAAAAAACTTATTATTGCAGACTATTCACAGATAGAGCTAAGAATTGCTTCCGAGTATGCTAAAGAGGAAAGGATGATAAATGCTTTTAAAGAAGGAAAAGATTTACACAGATTTACCGCTTCCTTGATATTCAATAAAGATTACAAAGATATTACAGATGACGAGAGGAAAAAAGCTAAAGCTGTAAATTTTGGGCTTATATACGGAATGAATTATAAGACCTTAAGGGAGTATCTATACGGTTTTGGTGTTAATATAACTGAAAGTGAGGCTAAACAGTTTATTGAAAAGTTTTTTAAATCATATCCTAAATTTAAAGATTGGCAGGATAGAGTAAAAGTTAAACTAAAAAATAAAGGAAGGTTAACCGTATATTCTCTGTTTGGTAGAAGAATGTTTGTCAAAAAGTTTAACGATGCTATAAATTATCCTATTCAGGGAACAGGTAGTGATATATTTAAACTGGCTTTAGGGATATTTATCAATAAAGCTAAAGGTGAAAATTTTGAAATAAAAAACCTTGTTCACGATGAGATAGTAGTTGAAGTTGAAGAAGAAAAAGCTGATTATATGGCTAATCTATTAAAGGAAAGTATGGAGAAGGCAGGTAGTATAATATTGAAAAATGTTCCAGTTAAAGTTGATATTAAGATAGCTAAAAGTTGGAGTGAAAAATAATTAATGTTAAGTATTAGATATTTTTTTGATAAACATAAGGTAGCTTTTAGAAAAGTAATACCACCTAGAGACCCTGATTTTAAAGATTTTAATTTTAAAAATCGTAAGTTAAAACAGTTTTTAAAAAATAAAAATATAAAACTTTATTCACATCAGGCAGAAGCTATTGAGAATATATTAAATGAAAGGGATGTTGTTATAACAACTGCAACTGCTTCAGGTAAGTCTTATATATATATTTTTTCTATTCTTGAGAGGCTTTATAAAAATCCTAACACAAGGGCTATAGTTGTTTTTCCTTTAAAAGCTTTAGCCAGAGACCAGTACGGAAGAATTTTAGATATTATATGGGACACTGGAATTGACGCAACCGTGGAAATATATGACGGAGATACCCCTAAAAACAAAAGAAAAGAGATAAGAAACAATCCACCTAATTTTTTAATAACAACCCCTGATATGTTAAATTTAGGGATACTTCCATATCATAGAAATTGGGCTAACTTTTTTACAAATCTTGAGTATGTAGTTTTAGATGAAATACACGCATACAGGGGAATTTTAGGTTCACACATTGGAAATGTTATAAGAAGACTTAAAAGAATAACGGAATATTATAGAGATAAAAGACCTTTATTCATAATGAATTCCGCTACTATACATAATCCACCTAAATTTGCAGGAAAATTGATTGGTGAAGATGAAAAGAAAATTATAGAAATATCAAAGTCTGGAGCTTCTTCACCTGAAAGGGAAATAATCATACTGAAAGATGTTTTAACAAGGGAAACGGCAGAGTTTTTAGCTTACACAGTTATTGAAGATATATCAACTATAGTTTTTGTTGACAGTAGAAAGGAGGCTGAGCTTTTAGCTTTAAGGATTAGGAAAACGCTTGAGGAGAAGGATAAGGCATATCTAGTGGATAAAGTGAGTTCTTATAGGTCTGGTTATACCCCTGAAGAAAGAAGAGAGATAGAATTTAAACTGAAAACTAAAAATATCCTATGTGTAATATCCACAAGTGCTTTAGAAATGGGAATAGATATTGGAGATATTGAAAACTGTTATTTGGTAGGTTATCCGGGGACATTAGCCCAGTTATGGCAAAGGTTCGGAAGGGCAGGAAGGAGAGATAAAAAGGCATTTAATATATTAGCCCCTAAAAGAAACGCCTTAGACCAATATTTCGTTAAAAATCCACAGGAAATATTTGAAAGGGAGATGGAAGAACCAATTATAAATCCACAGAATAAGTTCATATTAAAAAAACATCTTCCTGTGATGGCAAAAGAATTGCCGATAAAAATATCAGAGTTAACAGATATTGAAAAAGAAGTTGCTAAAGAGCTTATAGTTGAAAATAAATTAGGTTATTCAAATGGATTTTTATACTGTAAAAATTATAAACCTTTCGGTATAAGGTCTGCAGGGGATAGTTTTGGAATTGTTGATATTTGGACAGGTAAGTTTATAGGAGATATATCTGAGGATATTCTACCTTATGAAGCCCATCTAGGAGCTATATACATACATAATGGAGAGAAATATCTAGTAAGAAAGATAGATTTCAGTAATAAGACCGTTTTAGTTGAGAAAACGTCAGTTGATTATGTTACAGAGCCTATAAGGGAAAGTTATATTGAGATACTAGAAATAGACAGTTCAAAAAAAGTTGGTAATTTAGAGCTTTTTAAAGGTAAAGTTTTAGTAAAGAACACAGTAATCGGATATAACAATAAAGATATTGAAACAGGAAAGATTTTACATTCTGAAATATTTACAGAGGATATGATTTTAACTAGAGAGTTTGAGACTGTATCTTTCTGGTGGACTATGCCTAACAGTTGGGAAGATGAGATAATAGAAAAAAATATTAAACATAACTTAAGATTATTAAAAACTTTCTTAAATAATTTTTCAGATAAAGAGTTTGTTTATAAAGATTTAGTAATACAGAATATAAACAGTTTAAGAAAATCATTTAATTTTAAAATCTTTGAAACAATTCTACTTACAGTTAAAAATCTGTTTTCACAGCTTACAGATAGGGATAAGGATAGATTGGAAGTATATCTAAATAGGATTAGAGAGTATAGAGAGGCTTTTCTAGGAGGTCTTCACGGAGTTGAGCATGGATTGATAGGTATATATCCGTTATTCGCAATGAATGATAGATGGGATATAGGAGGATTTTCAACACCTTTTTATTATTACTTTGGTAAACCTGCCATCTTTGTTTATGATGGTTATGAAGGCGGTGTAGGTTATGCAGAAGTTGGTTTTGAAAAATTAAAAAATATGATGGAAAGTGTATATAAAAATATATCAAAATGTCCCTGTATTGAAGGCTGTCCATCCTGTATATACTCTCCAAAATGTGGAAATTCAAATGACCATCTAGATAAAACCGCCTCAATCTTACTTTCACATAAAATATTAAAAGAATTTTCAAAATAAATTATGAAAAGACTTTTTTACAGTATAAAAACTGTCTATAAGATATTTATTGACCATAAGTTAAGGTTCATTCTTTCTGTGTTAGGTATTGCATTTGGGACATTTGCATTAATAGTTATGGTGTCCGTTTCAGACGGTATGAAAGAAAAAAATAAACGGGAAATAGAGAAACTGGGGAAAAATCCGATAGTTGTAAAATCAGGAAAAGTTTTTGTTTTTAGAAGAAAGGCAAAGAGTATAACAACCTCAACAAATCTAAAACTTTATCAGGTAAGAATATTGAAAGAGCAGATACCTGAAATAAGGAGAATTATTCCTGCGTTAACATTAGATTATCCTGTTAGATATAAAGGTAAAACAGTATTTACAACCATAATAGGAACAACTACAGATTATTTGGATTATAAAAAGTTAATTTTAAAGGAAGGAAGATTTTTTACAGAAGAAGAAGAAAAGGTAGGAGCTAAGGTTGTTGTTTTAGGAAATAAAATAGCTAAAAAATTTTTTGGTGATAAAGACCCTATCGGTAAAGAGATACTTATATTTAGAGTACCCTGCAAGGTCATTGGTGTTTTAGAAGAAATGGGAACAGATATAGCCGGAACAGACCAGGATATTTTAATCTACACTACAATAAAAACTGCTATGAGAAGATTATCAAATGTTGATTACATAAACACTATTTACGTAGAGGTTGATAGTAAGGAGAATATACCGGTTGTTAAAACAAAAATTAAACAGCTTTTAAGAAAGCTACACCATTTAAAACCTATAGATAAAGATGATTTTACAGTTTTAACTCCAGATGATTTATTATTTATGCAAAAGAAGGCAATGTATATATTTTCAACTTTAGGTTATATATCCGCAGGTATATCTTTTATAATCGGTGGGATAGGAATACTTTCAATAATGGTTTTAATGGTTTATGAAAGACTTGAGGAAATAGGAATAAGACGAAGTATAGGAGCCAGAAGAAGTGATATTCTTATACAGTTTTTGACGGAAACAGTTGTAATATCTGTTATAGGTGGCTTAATCGGTGTTTTTGTAGGCTATATGTTGTCTTTTACAATAACAAATATATTTGAAATACCTTTTGTCTTAAACTACAAATTTTTAATTGGAGCGTTCCTACTATCCTTACTTACAGGAATACTATCCGGTATATACCCCGCTTATAAAGGTGCTTCAACAAATATAATAGAGGCTTTAAAAAGATAAATTTAAATTTTTTAAAGCTCCGGATAAAACATTTTATCTTTGTATTTTATTTTAGAAGAATATCTAAAAAATATCTGCCATCAGAACAAGTTCCAGACCATACAACCTTATACTATTGTTTTAAAAAGTTTCCAACAGAAAAAAATAGAAAAGATAATAAGGCAAACAGCAAAGCAAATAATAAAAAAGTTGGGAAATAAAGAAATATATACAGCAATAGCAGATGGGACAGGATTTGGATACGATGAAGCATACTACCTAAACAATACAAAATTATGAGAAAGGATTTAAGAGGGGGGTATATAAAAGAAATAGGAATAAGGTAGAGCAGTTGATAGGTAATGTAAAGAATTGGTTTAGGGATAGGTTTAATACTAAGTCATTTGAAATAGCTCAAAGATATGTGTTGGTTAGCTTTTTACTTTACAACTTGTATTTGCTCGTAAGACTTTGTTTTTTTGCTTTTCTATTTCATCGTTTTTTTGTTCCCTTTATTTCTATTTCTTAGACTTTTTAAACAATCTAATACATTTTTGTATCTATCAAAAATACTTTCTTCTTTTTTTCTTTCTTTACATTTTGTAAAAATTCTCACACGGATTTCATCTACTTTTAGATAAAAGAAGCATTTTAACTATGAATTTTATATTTTTGGAAAATTTAAGTTAAAATTATTTACATATATTTAATTATTTAACTGGAGTATAAAGATGCCTAACTCTAAAAGAAAGGACAGATTAATAAAAGAGTATATTCACGACCCATACTTTACAAAGGAAAAATATAAAGAACCTGCCGTATGTGAAAAATGCGAAGTAGTTTTTGTTGATGGTATTTTCCAATGGATGGAAAAAACACCTCCAAATGCAAATAAGATGATATGTCCTGCCTGTAGAAGAATTGAAGATAAATACGAAGGAGGAATTGTTTATCTGTCTGGAGAATTTTTAAAAGAACATAAAGAGGAAATTTTAAATCTTATAAAAAATGTTGCAGAAGAAGAAATGGCTTACAGACCTTTAGAGAGAATAATTGATATAAAAGAAGATAATGACAACATCGTTATTACAACTACTTATGAACATTTAGCAAGAAGATTAGGTGAAGCTGTTCATAAAGCTTATAAAGGTAGTTTGAAACTTGAGTATCCGGGTGGTCAAAAATATATAAGAGTTTTTTGGGAAAGATAAAAAATAAAGGTTTTCTTTCCTTTGACTTATCCTTTAACTGTTGTTATTCCTACTTTAAATGAAGAAAAAAATATAGAAAGGGCTATAAAGAGTGTTAAAGGTATAGCCTCTGAGATTTTGATTATTGACAGTGGTTCAACAGACAATACAGTTCAAATTGCAAAAAATCTAGGTGCAAGGGTAATATTTAACAAATGGATAAACTATCCAACTCAGGTTCAGTTTGGAATAGATAACGCTAAATATCCTTATGTTCTGGTTATAGATGCTGACGAAGTAGTTTCACAAGATTTAGCAAATAGTATTAAGCAACTGTTTGAAAATGGAGAAATAGACAAATACGCTTGCTTTAAATTTAATAGAAAAACATTTTATATAGGAAAGTTTTTAAAATACACATGGCAACCTGAATACAGGATAAGATTATTTCATAAGGATAAAGTTAGATATGAAGGATATTTACACGAAATTATAAGATGTAAAGGTAAGATAAAAAAGATTGAGGGAGATTTACTCCACTACACATACAAAGATATAGAAGACCACTACAAAAGGTCTATGAAGTATGTAAAAATATCCGCTGAGGAGATGTATAAAAGGGGAAAGAGATTTAAACTATACAAATTGATAATAAATCCTGTATGGGCTTTCAGTAAACAGTATTTCCTACATCTAGGTTTTTTAGATGGAATAAGAGGTTTATCTGTAGCTATGAGTTATTTTTTCTCAACATTTTTAAAGTATCTGTATCTTTGGGAGTTAGAAGAACAGGAGAAATTGAAAAAAGGTAATAATGGAAAAAGTTAGTGTTATTATACCTGTTTACAATGGTGAAAAATATATTAAAGAAAGTATCAATTCTGTATTAAATCAAACATATAAAAATATAGAAATTGTTATTATAGATGACTGCTCTACCGATAGAACGAAGGATGTTATTTTTAAAAATTTTAAAAATTTAATAGGTAAAAAGATTATCTATCATAGGAATGAAAGAAATAGAGAGAGAGTTTACAGCAGGAATAAAGGTGTAAATATTTCGACAGGTAAGTATATATACTTTTTAGATTATGATGATATTTATACAAAAGAATATATAGAAAAATCTATCCAATATTTGAAGGGGAACGATATAGTTTATTCTATTCCTAGGACTTTTATTGATTTTAATGGAAATATATTAAGAATATCAAAAAAAAGAGTTAAATCTTTAAAAGAGTTAATATTTGGTGGAAATATAGGCTACCCTTCCGCTTCCGCATTTAAAAGGGAAAGTTTTATTAAGTATAGACAAGAGTATTTATTTAG
This sequence comes from Persephonella sp., assembly GCA_003978485.1. GTDB lineage: Bacteria > Aquificota > Aquificia > Aquificales > Hydrogenothermaceae > QNZC01. The sequence continues at coordinate 11,355 of QNZF01000011.1, read as the reverse complement.
GGAAGATTGGGAAATATTTATAAGGGCTTATTTAAAAGGATTAAAGATTAAATTATTAGATAAAAACTTAGTTTATATGAGAGAACATCAAAACAGAACTAGTAGGAATATAAAATTTTTAAAGGCAACTTTAAAGGTATATAACGATTATTTAAATAAAATTCCAAAGGAATATAAAGCTATCTTCAGATTTCACACTGGAGAGATAGCTCTAAGATACGGTGATTTATTAAACGGCTGGGTAATGATAATTTTAGCTTTTATTTCCAATCCATCCTTACTAAAAGACGACAGATTATTACTCTCCGTTTTAAAAAGGGGATTTCGTATAGATAGGGCTATAAAATATTACTTTTTTGGTTAATACCAAGATTAATTTAAAATGCTGATTTAGAATTTTCAATCATAGCAATATTAAAATCCAATAAACACCTAATTTTTTTGTTTCTTAATCTATTTTCGTATTGATACACATTAATCCATTTCAGTGTTAATACAATTTAGATACAGGTACTAACCTCTTATTTTCCATTGATAAAATAAATTCTAAAGATTAAAATAAAGGTTAATAATTCCTAATTTGAAGGAGGATTGCAAAATGTTTGGAAAAGGAATAGCATTAGCTATATTTTTATTAGTTTTAGCACTATTAGGAATAATAACTACAGGTGCAATATGTTTTTTAGCAGATTTTGGATTGAAACCTTTACTTGGTATAACTCCTAAGATATTTGATATATCTTTAATGTTAGGTTTAGCAGGTATAGGTGTAGCATTTTTATCATTAATATCCCTATTCTTCCAATCAGGTAAGGTAAATTTAGATGTTTAAACTGAAGAGATACAGTCCTACAGAGATAGAAATAGAGATTACGCCAAATCAATTGGTAAGTATGTTTCCTATAGAGATACAAGAACATCCTTTTATGGGAAAAATAGAGAGAGTATGGCAAACAGATGATAGGACATACTCTATACAAACAATAGACAAAAATTTTATTATTGATAAAAGCTTTAAAAATTTACATAAAGTTGTAAAAACAGAGAAGATGTTAGAAATACTATCTAACCTTAAAAATTTTCAGATTATACTTTTTTATGAAGACAAAAAGGATATTTATGATGTAGAAAAATTAAGTTAATTCCTCAGATTTATATCCTAATTTTTTTGATAACTCTTTCGTTTTCTCTAGTAAATCTTCTTTTACTTCTGATATAAATCTTTCCTTTGAAAATCTATAAGAAGGTGCAGATATTGTTATTGCCGCTATAACATTACCTTTATAATTTCTTACAGGTGCGGATATACATCTAACCTCTTCTTCCCATTCCTCATCATCAAGGGCATAACCTTTTAACCTAACCTCTTCTATATGTTTTCTTAGAACTTCTTCATCAATTATAGTCTTATCTGTAAAAGGAACTAATTTAACTTCCCTAAAAAATTCATCAAGCTCATATTTATCCATATCTGCTAGATGAACTTTTCCTGAAGCAGAAGCATACATTGGGAGTAATTTTCCAACTCTAGACCTTACAGATACAGGTCTGTTTACCTGATATATATCTATATAAACTATCTCATAACCTCCTCTAACTGCCAAATAAACCGTTTCATTAAATTTCTCTGCCAACTCCTTCAATATCGGTTTTGCAAGATTTCTAAGGTCTATCCTAGAAAGATAGGCGTGTCCTATTTCAAAATTTTTTATACCTAAACGATACTTACCGTTTTTCTCTTCTGTATAACCTCTTTCAGTTAATATTGACAAAACTTTCTTTACCTGACTTATATTAATATTTGTTATTCTAGAAATTTCAAATGCAGTTAACATTGGTGTTTTAGCTAATAAGAACAATATATTAAATGTTAAATCTACATGTTGAACTCTATAAACCTTTTTTTCCCGTTTATTATGATGCTTTACAAAGCCATCCTTTTCTATATTTTCCTGATTTTCCATTTTTCTCTTTCCAAACAAATTTTTAATAATTGTAATAAAATTCTTAAAAAAGATAAAATTCTAAGATAGTTATAAGTATAATTTAAACTCTCTGTAATGCTTTTTCAAAAATCTTTTTAGTCTCTGACATTTATAAAAACAAAAATTTTCTACAAATAAGTTATAATATTTGGTGAATGTATAAATATGGGCGATATGGAGGTAATCGTATGTCTGCAATAAGGGCTGAAGAGATAGCAGAAAGTTTAAAGAAACAGATTGAGGAGTTTGAAGCAAAGGCAAATTTAGAAGAAGTTGGAATGGTTTTACAGGTTGGTGATGGAGTTGCAAGGGCTTTTGGTTTAGAAAATGTTATGTACAACGAAATGGTTGAATTTGAAAACGGAAAGTTAGGAGTTGCATTTAACCTAGAGGAAGATAACGTTGGTATTATTTTATTAGGTGATGAAACAGGAATTGAAGAAGGAACTAGAGTTAAAAGAACAGGAAAAATATTAGAGATACCTGTAGGAAAAGGATATATAGGTAGAGTTGTAGACGGTACAGGTAAACCTATAGATGGGAAAGGAGCAATAGAAGATATAGCTTATACATCTCCTGTTGAAAAGATTGCTCCCGGTGTTGTAGCTAGAAAATCAGTTCACGAACCTCTACAGACGGGAATAAAGGCAATAGATGCTATGATACCTATAGGTAGAGGTCAAAGGGAGTTAATTATTGGAGATAGGGCAACAGGTAAAACTACAGTTGCTATAGATACTATTCTAAATCAAAAAGGTGAAAATGTTTTTTGTGTATACGTTGCAATAGGTCAAAAGAGGGCGGTTGTTAGACAGATAGTAGAAACATTACAAAAACACGGAGCTATGGAGTACACTTGTGTAGTTGCAGCTACAGCATCAGACCCGGCGACTATGCAGTATATAGCTCCTTTCGTAGGTTGTACTATAGCGGAGTACTTTAGAGACAACGGAATGCACGCATTAATCATATATGATGATTTAACAAAACATGCTTACGCTTACAGACAGTTATCACTGCTCTTGAGAAGACCACCGGGAAGGGAAGCATATCCGGGGGATGTATTCTATCTACACTCTAGATTATTGGAAAGGGCGGCTAAGTTAAATGATGAGTTAGGGGCAGGTTCTTTAACAGCATTACCTATTATAGAAACTCAGGCAGGTGATGTTGCGGCATACATTCCGACAAACGTTATTTCTATTACAGATGGTCAGATATTCTTGGAAACAGACCTATTCCACAAAGGTGTAAGACCTGCTATTAACGTAGGTTTATCAGTTTCTAGGGTTGGTGGTTCAGCACAGATAAAAGCAATGAAACAGGTTGCAGGTACATTAAGGCTGGAGTTAGCTCAGTTTAGAGAGTTGGAAGCTTTCGTTCAGTTTGCATCTGAGTTAGATAAAGCTACACAACAACAGATAGCAAGGGGTCAAAGATTAGTTGAGTTGTTAAAACAGCCACCAAACAAACCAGTTCCTGTTGAAAAACAGGTTGCAATTATATACGCAGGAACTAAAGGATACTTAGATGATGTTCCTGTAAGTGAGATACAAAAATTTGAACAGGAGTTTTACGTATTCTTAGATACTGAAAGACCAGAAGTTTTAGAGTTAATAAGAAGAGAGAAAAAATTAACTGATGAAATAGAAACAAAACTTAAAGAGGCTATAGAAACATTTAAGAAAAAAGTGGCATTTTAACGGCTGAGATTGGAGGCTTAGGATATGGCAAAGTTATCACCTAGGGATATAAAGAGGAAGATACAAGGTATAAAGAATACTCAAAGAATTACAAAAGCTATGAAGGCGGTTTCCGCCGCCAAATTAAACAAAGCTAAAGCTCAGTTAAGTGCCACTAGACCATACTCAGAAAAGCTCTACGACTTAATAAACGATTTAGCCGCTTTTGTTGATAGGGATATTCACCCTTTACTAAAGGTAAGGGAAGAAAGGGTTGTTGATTTTGTTGTGATAACTGCAGATAGAGGATTGGCAGGTGCTTTTAACTCTAATGTTATAAAGAAAACTATCAATACGGTTAAACAGTTAGAGGAGGAAGGTAAAAAAGTTAATCTAATACTAATAGGTAGAAAAGCTGTTCAATTCTTTAAAAATAAAAAGTTTAATATTAGAGAAGAATACGAGGATATATATAGGGATAATTTAAATCTAAGATTTACTTCACAGGTTGGTGGAGCGATAGCTCAGAGATATGCAGACGAGGAAATAGATGCTGTTTATCTAATAAATAACGAGCTTATTACCACTGCCACATATGAAACAAAATTAAGGAAATTATTGCCTATAGAACCTAAAATTGATTACTTAAAACTATCAGAGTTAACTAGATATAACATAGAGCCTTCTTCCGAAGAAGTATTGGAAGAATTAATGAAAAGATATATAAACTTCCAACTATACAGGGCGTTAGTGGAAAGCTCAACTGCAGAACATGCCGCTAGAATGATAGCTATGGATAATGCAACAAGAAACGCAGGTGAAGCGATTAAAAAATGGACGATTATCTTCAATAAAGCTAGACAGGAAGCTATTACAACGGAATTAATTGATATAATTAACGCATCAAACGCGATAAGCTAATTCCTTTTTCCTTCCACTTTTATTTTAAAATTGTTCTCTCTGTTATATAGCCGTTTTCCCAGCTTAAAGGTATAGCCATTATAGGGTCAAATTTGTCAACCGTTTCAAATTTTATATTATCAATATTTTTCATTATGAAAGTATCTAATTTTTCATCGTAAGGATAGCTACAGAATGGACTATTTTTCCACAGGAAGTAATATGGATTAAAACTATTAAAATCAGCTTTATCCATTCTGTAAAACTTCTTTAAAATGGAAATCATCTTAATAGTATTGTTTACACCTTCCTGTCTGTTTATATCAAATGTAATTCTTCCCCTAACTTCAACAGGTAAACGAGGTGCTACATAGTAGCCAAAGTATAACTTTGCAATCTTAGAGTATCTTAAAAGCTTTCTTTTTTTATTTAACTTATTCCATTCTGCTCTCATATACTCAACTATTAGTTTATCTTTTATATTTTCCCCTTTTAAACAGTGCCAGTAAGGTAGATTATCAATTCTTCCTAACAGTTGTATTAATGAAAACTCTGTCAAAAATCTAATACCAAAGCTTGTTGAATTAATAACATAAATATCTCTGCCTAATGTAAATCCATTTCCAAGTATGTATAGATAGAATGCATTACCTTTTCCAGCTCTCTTTAATACTAAAGAGTTTGAAGTGTATCCTAAAGGAATTAAAACGTTATACTTTTTATTTATAAAGTTTAAATCTAAAGTTAAAATTCTAATTCCTGCAGATTTATTAAAACTTATACCTGCATCTGTTGTTGTAGAGCCTCCGCCAACAGTTGTATCTACGTTAATATCATTGTAAGTTTCTATAATATTCTCATACTCAGTTATAGAACCTTCTATACCGTAGGATATGTAAGGAACATTAGAGAAGTTGTCCTTTTTAACTATAAAAAAATCATCATTTACAAGATTTACATCTACAAAGATTAACTTAGAACTTGCTATAGGTGATGAACTTAACTTTACTATTGCAGATAGCATAATTCTTTTAATCTTAGGGTTTATAGCTTTAGAATTAGTTTCGTTAAGCAAAGGATAAACACCTATAAAATATCTTTTTTGTTGAATATATGCAAAATCCCTACCGAAAGTCATTAAAGGAAGCTCTAATTTGGTTTTTGTTTCAAATATTTTTTCAATATTCCCCCTTTCTCTTTTATATAACTCTTCTCTAGCTAATCTATCGTAGTTAGGAGCACTGCAAGAATTTAATAGAATTAACGATATTAAAAAGATTATTAAAAATTTTATTAAATTTTTCATTTTTTTTACCTAAAAAGTATTTCAACAATATTTATATTTTTTTTCATCTGTGAAAAAGTTATGAAGGAAAAATTTTAGATTTGAAAAAAATTGACAAAAATCGTCTAAAATTCAAAAATTGTAATTAATTTGTGTAAAATTGCTTTTCAGAATAATATAGATAGATACAATTAATATACAATTAACAAGGTAATTGTTTAAAAATTATGCCATACAAAGTTTCAAACAATATATTTGATGCTAAAGAATTTTTAAAGTTAGGAAAACCTGCAGTAATAAAGACAGATACTTTATACGGTATATTGGGAAATGCTCTAAATAAGAGTACTGTAGAATATATCTATAAGATTAAAGGTAGAAAAAAGGAAAAACCTTTTATTATTTTAATCAGTTCAATAGATGATTTAGAGATATTCGGTATAGAACCTTCAGAACTGGAGAGAAAACTTTTATCTCTTAAAGGTTTAACGGTTATTTTAAATGTTAATAACTCAGATTTTGATTATTTACATCGGGGAAGTTTTTCTTTAGCTTTTAGAATTCCTAAAAAGGAAAATCTTATAAAGTTGATTAAGGAGTTAAAATTTCCTTTAGTTGCACCAAGTTGCAATCCTGAAGGTAAAGAACCAGCTAAAAATATTAAAGAGGCTATAAATTATTTTGGAGAAAAAATACCCATATATATAGATGAAGGAAAAAATGAAAACAATACTGCTTCAAGTATAGTTAAGGTAGAAAATAAAAAAATAAAAGTCTTACGGGAAGGGAATTACAGTATAAGAGAGATAAAAAATATACTTTAAGACATATTTTTATTTAAAATTAATTATAAACTTTATCGTTAATAGAGGAAATGAATGGGAAAAAATTTTAAGTCTGCAGAAAGTGTTTGTTTAGGACACCCGGATAAATTGGCAGATATAATATCAGATGGAATATTAGACGAGTTAATAAGAAAAGACCCTTTTTCAAAAGCTTCAATAGAGACTTTAATAACTACAGGTTTAGTTCATGTTGCAGGTGAAATATCTACAGATGGATATGTTGATATACCAGATATAGTAAGGTCTACTCTTATAGAGGTAGGATACACAAAAGCGGAGTATGGCTTTGATGGATATACAGCAGGAGTTATAACAACTATAAATGACCAAAGTCCAGAGTTGGCTCTAGGTTTATCTCCAACAGGTGCAGGGGACACAAGTATAGTTATAGGTTATGCCACAAATGAAACGGAAAATTATATGCCTTTAGCTAACAATATTGCTAACAGGATAACTAAACTGTTAAATGAGTACAGAAAGGACGATATACTTCCTTTTTTAAGACCAGACGGTAAAGCTATAGTAGTTGTTGAATATGATGAAAATGATAAACCTGTAAGGGTTGACAGTGTTTCTATTCTAGTCCAGCATGAACCATATATATCTGAAGAGGAATTAAAAAGAGAAATAACGGAAAAGGTTATATATAAAGCTATTCCTGAAAAATTTATTGATAAAGATACAAAAATAATTATCAATCCTATCGGTAGATTTGTTATAGGCGGTCCTATGGCAGATACAGGTTTGACAGGTAGAAAGACTATAGCCGATGCTTACGGAACATCTGCTCCATCGGGAGGAAGTGCATTTTCAGGTAAAGACCCTACTAAAATAGACAGGTCAGCGTCCTATATGGCTAGATGTATAGCTAAACATATAGTAGCTTCAGGGATTGCGGACAGATGTTTAATAGAAATGGTATACATAATAGGTATGGACAGACCTGTTCTTTTTAATATTAAAACGAACAATAAAAGTATTGACACCGATAAACTTCAAGAAGATATTAAAAATATATTTGACATATCGCCTATAGGTATTATAAATTTTTTAGGCTTAAGAAAACCAATATATAAACTGACTGCAACGGAAGGGCATTTTGGGGTGGAGAGAGAAGAATTTAAATGGGAATTAATCAATAACGATATATTGGGAGAGTTAAATGATGGCAAAAAACGGTATTAAACTTTCAAATCTTTACGATTTTGTGGTTTTTAGAGCTTTGGTTGAGGTGGAGGCTCGGAGGGCGAGAGCTTTTAATAAAGATACAAGATTTTCTATAGGTTTCTTCTACTCTCCAGAAATCGCAGAGTATTTAAGGAGTGATAGTATAAGATACCTTGGCTTTAAGAAGAAGATTAAGGATATTTTAAAGGAGCCTGATGTCATATCTCCAGTTGAAGATGATTTTATATTCTTCTTCTTTCCGGATATATCTAGAGAGGAAGCAGAGAAAAAGGTTGAACAGATTAAAAGATTATTCAGGAACAGGAATATAATTGAAGGAATAGCGTCCTATCCAGAAGATGGTAAAACTGAGTACGAGCTGTTCCACAAATTAATTGATATTATGAATGAAAAACTTATACCTGTTATCAAACTATACGAGGAAGAGGAAGAGGAAGAGGAGTAATAACTAATCAAAAATTACGAGATTATCTCTATGTATAGCCTCTGTAAATCTTCCAAATTTCTTTTTTATCTCTTCCGATTTTAAACCTTTTATTTTCTTCAACTCCTTATAATTATAATTAACTATTCCCTTACCTATTATTTTCCCATCTAAATTTTGGATAACAACCACATCCTTTTCATTAAAAATTCCCTCTATATCCACTATCCCAGTCGGTAGTAGACTTTTCCCATCTCTTATTGCAGTTTCAGCTCCGAAATCTACTATAACTTTTCCCTTCGGTGATGATAAAAGTTTTATCCAGCTTTTCTTTTTTGAAAGTTTGTTTTTCTGTGGGTATATAAAACTGCCTATTTTTCTACCGCTTAATATATCTGAAATAATATTTTCTTCCTTTGGTGCAATTACAACAGGTATTCCGTGAGATATTGAAAGTTGGGAAGCTTCAAGTTTACTTCTCATTCCCCCTGTTCCATACTTAGATTTGGAAGAACCTGCATATTTTAAAACATCATTTATATCTGTTATCTCATCTATTAACTTTGATGTTTTGTCTGAAGGTTCTCCAGTGTACAATCCACCTGCAGTTGAAAGTATTATTAAAAGATCAGCATCTGTTAAAACTGCCACATGGGAAGCTAAAAAGTCGTTATCACCGAACACAATTTCTTCAACACCGACTGTATCGTTCTCATTTATAATCGGTATTATTCCCATCTCTAAAAGTTTATTAATCGTATTCTTAGCTAGAATATACCTCTTTCTTTCCTGTAATCCTTCTATAGTTAAAAGAATTTGACCTATATTTAGATTTTGTTCAGAAAATATTTTATCGTATATCTGAATTAGATAAGCTTGACCTACAGAGGCTAAAGCCTGTTTTTCCGTAATATTCTTAGGTTTAGTTTTTAATCCTAATTTAATTAAACCTGATAGTACAGCTCCAGATGAAACTATTATGAACTCTTTATCTTTTAGATTTTTAATCTGTGCTGCTAAATTTTTTATAAAATTTTCATCTATTCTACTGTCTGACGCTATAATCTGTGAACCAAGTTTTATAACTATTCTTTTAGCTTTTTTTAATAGTTCGTCTCTACTCAACATCCTGAAGAATTGCCTTTATACCTTCTAAACCACCCATACTTATCGGAATAACTATATCTTTTGGACCATCGTAATCTCTAGGATTTATCCTTATAACCTTTGTATTGTACTTATAAGCTATTTCTTCAGAAAAATTCCTGACTGTAGGTACAGCTTTGCCTGCTCCAATTTCTATTATTGCTAACTTATACCCGTAATCTTCCAGATAATCAAACCATTCTCCAATTCTTCTTAAAGCCATTTCTGTTCTGTATGGTATAAAAGCAAAATCAAAAAACTGTAGAATATTTGGTCTTGCGATACCTCCACAGTGGATACATTTAGGCAAATCTCCTACAGCTTCAAATTTTTCCATATCAACTATTACTTCTATCCCATCTGCAGACCATATATCATCCGTACAAGGTATTGTACACTGTAGATAATGAATTGAACCGTGTATTTCAACTATTCTCTTGTCTTCAAATCCAGCCTTTTGGAATTGACCATCCACATTAGAAGTAAAAACAAAATATTTCCCTTTTTTCTTTTCCCCCAACTCTTTTAATAGATAAAAGCCTTTATGCGGTTTAGTTTTTCTATAAAGGTTTAATCTATGACCATAAAAAGCCCAAGCTAACCTTGGATTTTCTTCAAACCATTTAGGAGTTGCAAGTTCCTCAAAACTTAAACCTAACTTTTTAGCCATAGGATATGCTTTCCAAAAGCCTTCCCGTCCTCTGAAATCTGGAAGACCACTGTCAACACCCATTCCAGCTCCTGCGGTAATAAGGACGGCGTCTACATTTTGTAATAATTCCTTTGCCCTTTGAATTTCATCATTCAAATTCTTTTCATGCATTTTTACTGCTCTTTAATATATCCTTTAGACATTATTCAATTAGAACTATTTTAATTTAAAATTATTACCAATTCCAAATTAGGAAGCTCTACATTTTTTCCTTTTTCAAATAATTTTTATATGGCTATAAAATAAATTTCTATTTTTCTATTTCGTCCTTCTCATCTGTAAACTTTTTATAAATATCATCTTTTAAAATATCAGTTATAAACTTGTCTATAGAACTTTTGTCTAGTATAACTCCCGTTAGCAATCTTCCTGTGTATTTGTTATTTTTTATTTCCCAAAACATATAAAATTCAGGATAGTTCTCTTTTATCTTTCTGTATGCATAACCATATTTACTATCTTTTAAAGGATTTTGCTCTAAAAAGAAATGGTTATCGTCTATATTAATCTTATAAAGTAAAACACCCCTTTTAGTTTTTACAATTTCAAGTTTTAAATCCCAATCTTTAATTACTTCCATTTTTATACCACCTTATTAATTTTTTTATTATTATAACAAAACAAATTTTCACCTATTGGATAAATACTCCCTAATAATAAAATTAACAAAATCTTCAGGATTATTAATATCAAATTTTAAAGGATAGTCGTAATAATCTGTTATGACACCTTTTAAATCTTTACTGTTTTTTAAAATTAAATCCCTATTTTCAGATTTCCTTATTACTTCAAATTTATCAATACCTTCATAGTTTTTAAATCCTTCCAGTATTACCATCTGAACATCATCTAAAACTAACTGCTCTAATAAATTATTTAAATCTTTAGAGTTATTATTCCTAATAAATGATGTTATTTTGTTTGGCGACACTAAAATAACCTGGTCAGCTCCAGCTTCATACATACGATAACTGTCTTTACCTTTAGTATCTGTTTCAGCTTTTCCTTTAGGGTCGTGTTTTACAGCACAAATCTTTATTCCCTTACCTTTCAATAGATTTATCACCTTAGTTATAAAAGTTGTTTTTCCACTGTTATGTGCTCCAACAATTCCTATTATTATTGGTTTCAATATTTAATCCTCAAGTGTTTTTATACTTTCCTTTAAACTATCTAAAAAGTAGTTAA
>QNZF01000073.1 GCA_003978485.1 Persephonella sp. | reverse complement strand
TTAAAACTACACTATACTCTATCAGAATTCCTCAAAAATTTAGCTGAATTTAAAAATTTAAAAGTATCTGTAGGCAGAAAACCAAAGGTTAATGATTGGAAAATTGGTAATGCTAAGGATAATGGAGAAAGAGAGGAGACTAATAATAGACGGGACAATATTAAGTGTAGCGAATGTAAATAGAGCGACAACACACAGGATAAGGAGATTAGAGGGAAAAAATATTGGGTAAAGAGAAAAAGGGAAGTATATAGTCCACACTACAATAAAAAAATAGAGATAGAAGAAAAGTAAGTATTATGGAGTGTTGGTAATGGTATTAATTGATGAAGAAGGGAATGTATATGATATATGGTATACGGAGGGGAGTAAACACGGAAAAGAAGGATTTATCGTTGTTATCTTTTATCTATATCTTCCTTCTCTTGTTATAAAATAAAGATATAAAAATCTGTATTGGGAGTTAAAAGATGGATTTACAAAAATATGCAGAAGAGTTAGGAAAGAAAGCTAAAAAATCTCAGACTTTGTTAAGAAAGTTAACGACTGAAGTTAAAAATAAAACTTTGTTAAGGACTGCAGAGCTTATTCTTGAGAGAAAAGATGAATTAATTGAAGAAAATAAGAAAGATTTAGAATTTGCAGCTAAAAAGGGATATTCGCAAGCACTTTTAGATAGATTGGCTTTAAATGAAAAAAGAATAAATGGAATGGTTCAAGTTTTAAGAGATGTTGCGTCCTTACCTGACCCTGTGGGACAGATAATATCAATGTGGACTAGACCTAACGGATTGAGAGTTGGGAGAATGAGAGTTCCTTTAGGAACAATCTTAATAATTTATGAAGCTAGACCTAACGTTACAATTGAGGCGGCATCTTTATGTATGAAGTCTTCAAATGCAGTTATTCTAAAAGGTGGAAGTGAAACTATAAACTCAAACAGAATTTTAGTTGATATTTTGAAACAGGCTTGTAGAGAAACAGGATTTCCTGAAGACGCTATCCAGTTTGTTAATACAACTGAAAGGGAAGTTGTTAACTATCTTTTAGAGTTGGACAAATATATAGATGTAGTTATTCCTAGAGGTGGTGAAAGTTTAATCAGGGCAGTTGCAGAGAAGGCTAAAATGCCTGTAATAAAACATTATAAGGGAGTATGTAATTTATACGTTGATAACGAAGCAGATTTTGAAAAGGCTTTAAACATTGCTTATAACGCCAAAGTTGAGAGACCTTCTGTCTGTAATGCTATAGAAAATCTGATTGTCCATAAGGATATTGCAGAAAAGTTTTTACCTGAGATAGCTTACTACTACGGAAAGGCAAATGTTGAGATGAGATGTGATGAAATATCTTACAACATATTGAAAGACCACCCTTTAGCACAAAATACAGAGATTGTTAAAGCTACAGAACAGGATTTTTACGAAGAATTTTTAGATTTAATAATTGCAGTAAAGGTTGTTAACTCTTTAGATGAAGCTATTGATTTTATCCATAAATACGGGTCTTCACATTCTGAAAGTATAGTAACTGAAAACTACACAAAAGGAATGAGATTTATTAATGAAGTTGATAGTTCATCGGTATATATAAACGCATCAACAAGATTTACAGATGGTAATGAGTTCGGTTTAGGTGCAGAAATGGGAATATCTACAGATAAAATACACGCAAGAGGCCCCATGGGGTTGGAAGAGCTAACTATTCCTAAGTTTATAATATTTGGAGATGGGCAGATTAGGAACGGAGTAGGAATTCCAAAGGAGGATGAAGAGATAAAGATAGATAAAGAAAAATGTGATTTGTAAAAAAGAAAAAATTAATTTTTTACAGATAAAATATCTTCTCTTTTACTTTCCTGATTAACTTCAACAATTAGGTAAACCTTATCTCCTTCCCTTACCCTTTCTTCAGTTTTCAATCCTACAGTTGTTCCTCTCTCTGCAATCTCTATATCTTTTCTATCAATTTGCATAGATTTAACCTTCTGTCTTACTAATCCAGTTTTCTTTCCTATAATATGGATTGTATCACCTATTTTAATAGGATTATCAACAATCTTAACTTCGGCAACACTTATTCTTGGATAGAATTTAACAACTTCACCTACATAAAGTTTCTTTTCTTTAGCTATTGATTTGTTTATACCGAACAAGCCTTCTCCAAAATAAAATCCACTATCCCATTCTCTATGGTATACCCTTTCTAACATATCTAATAAATCTTTCCAGCCTTTTGTATTCCATTCACCGTTTAATATCCTGTCCCTAGCTTCTCTATAAGCTTTAACTGTAAAGTATGCATAATCAGGATTTTTATTTCTACCTTCTATCTTCCAACTGTCCGCCCACATCAATTGGTCAACAAAGTTAATAGTTACCAAATCTCTAGCAGATAATACATAGTCAGACCCTAAATAAAACTCTGTTCCTGTATTTCTTGAAACTATTTTTACATCAAATTCATGTCTACATACTTGATAACACTCTCCCCTATTACCTGATTTTTCAAATACATCGTGGGATAGGAAACATCTACCTGATACAGCCATACACATTGCACCATGGACAAAAATCTCAATTTCTAGATTTGTTTTTTTCTTAATCTCCTTTAAACCTTCAAGTTTAACTTCCCTAGCAGGAACTATCCTTTTCACTCCCATCTTTTCATAAAACTTAGCTGCCTGTGAGTTTGAGACTGAAGCCATAGTTGATAAGTGTGTCTCTATTCCCCTCTCTATAGCACCACTTAAGACAGCCATATCCCAACCTATAACCGCATCAACTCCTATTTCTTTTAAAGCGTCTAAGGTCTCCTCTATATAAGGTAAATCATCTTCAAAAACTATTGAGTTTAAGGTTATATACTGTTTAACCCCTGCATCTTGGGTTATCTTTCTTATCTCCTTTACATCTTCCAGTGTAAATGTTGTTTTTAAAGCCCTTTGATTTATCTTTCCAACACCCATATATATTGCATCTGCACCTGCCTTTATCACAGCAGATAAGCCCTCATAATGACCTACAGGTGCTAATATTTCAGGTTTATTTCTTACTTCCATTATAGTATCCCCTTAATATATGGTTTTTATTATTAAGATATATTCCTTTAAAGTAGAATAGTTTTATTTTTTACTAGGAAAATAATCATAATAGGAAAGGTTAATTTTTCATCTTTTCTATTTCATTTAATAACTCGTCTACCATAATATCTTCAGAAACCCTTTTTACAGGTTTACCGTTTTTGAAAAGAATGGCAGATTTGTTACCGCAGGCTAAACCTATATCGGCTTCTCTAGCCTCACCAATGGCGTTAACAACACAACCCATAATTGCAACCTTTATAGGCATATCCACATTTTCCAATTTTTCCTCAACTTTACTAACTATACTCGTTAAATCAACCTCTATTCTTCCACATGTAGGACAGGATATTATCTCTACTCCTTTCCTTCTTAAACCTAAAGATTTTAATATTTGATAAGCTACTTTAACCTCTTCTATCGGGTCGGCAGTTAAAGAAACTCTAATTGTATCGCCAATACCTAAATAAAGTAAAATTCCTAAACCTACCGCAGATTTTACAGAGCCTTGTTGTAAACTTCCAGCTTCAGTTATACCTATGTGTAAAGGAATATCTGTTTTTTCTGCAAATATTCTATTTGCCTCTATATTCTGTAAAACATCAGAGCCTTTTATTGAGACTTTAAAATTTGTAAAACCTACACTTTCAAAAAATTCTGACCAGTATAAAGCACTTTCAGCAAGAGCTTCTCCAGAAGGATAGCCATACTTCTCCAAAAGTCTTTCTTCTAAAGACCCTGAATTAACGCCTAATCTAACTGCTATACCTTTTCTTTTACACTCTTCCAGTATTTCCCTAATCTTTCCTTTATCGTTTATATTTCCCGGATTAAGTCTGATACCTTTTATACCACTTTCTAAAGATAAAAAAGCTATTCTAGGTGAAAAATGTATATCTGCAATTATAGGAACAGGGGAGTTATTAACTATATCTTTAAGAGCTAAAGCGTCCTTTTCTGTTGGAACAGCTACTCTAACTAGCTCACAGCCAGCCTCAACAAGTCTGTTTATCTGATTTAAAGTTTCTTGAACTTTATACGTCTTTGTACTTGTCATAGATTGGACAATTATAGGTGCATCATCACCAATTTTTACATTTCCTACATAAACAGGTCTAGTTTTTCTCCTTTTTATAATTCCATAACTCATTTTTTATCCTCTAGACTTTAGTTTGAACCTTTAAAACTTTCCCAAACAGTTTTAACTTTTTTAAAACATCTTTACTCACTTTAGTTTTTCTATTTCTCTTCCCATCTTGAAGAATAATATAATTGTCAACCTCATCTAAAAATATGAACATTCCCCATCTTTTATTATTTTCTTTTAGAAGAACCAAATCGTCTTTTTCTAGATTTAATGGTGGAATTTTACCTACTAGAACCCACAAATTTTTTATATTTATCCAAAAAGAGTTTTGTTTAAAATTTGGAATATCTTCAATTAACAGTAATGGTGTTTTAATATCTTTTCCTTCTTTTAAATCGCCTTTTTCATCTATTGTAAAAGATTTAAGGTATATAAACTTTTCCATTAATCAATAAAAGTAAAAAAGAAATAAAGATTAGTATAACCACATTGCTAATTTTCTTCTATATTCTTTTGTTAAAGGATTTCCTTCCCCAAGTAAATTAAATATTGATACCATTGCCTTTTTACCAACTTCATCTCTATAGCTTTTATCTATCTGCACTATTTTTAAAAATTTATCTAATGCAGTTTTATAATCGTCATTAATTAATGCACAACTTCCCTCTTTTAAAAGTTTATCTAACTCGTTATCTTCCTTTAACTCTTCACAGTATTTTTTATACTTAATTAATTCTTTTAAAGCCTGAGCCTGTGGATAATAATCCTTCTCATACTCTTTAATTTTGTTTAATAACTCCTCTGTCTCTAATAATCTGCCTAACTTTATAAGCAGTTTTGATGCACCTAATATAGCTTTCTTATTATCAGGATATTTTGATATTAGATAGTTAATAATCTCTTCAACTTTATTTCTATTTCCTGCCATAAATTCCATTTCTGCCTTTTCTAACAACTCATCAACATCAGTTTTTATATACTTTTCTATAATTTTTCTTATCTGTGGTTCAGGTAAAGCTCCTACGAATTTATCAACTTCCTTCCCATTTACAAAAATTCTCACATCAGGAATTCCGCTAACTCCATATTGGAAAGCTATAGATTGATTTTCATCTGTGTTAACTTTTGCCAGTGTAAAACCATACTCTTTTGCCAATTTTTCTAACACAGGTTTTAATATCTGACATGGTCCACACCAAGGTGCCCAAAAATCCACAACAACAGGATTTTTATATGATTGTTCTATAACCATTTCTTCAAAATTATTTTCATTAACATCTATTACATTATTAGCCAATTTACAACCTCCTTTTCAAATTTTTTTATTAATATATTATAATATTTTGCGATAATTACAAGAACAGACTTAAGGTTAAAGAATACGATACAAAAACCAAACCTAGATGTGTTCTATCTTAAAATCTGTTAATTTTAGCTGATGATATAATTATTACCTGTCCTTTGCTTGTAAACTCCTTAAACATCAATGTATTCGGAGGGATTTACTTTTGGTAAAGAAAAAAGATGATATGGATACAAAAAATTTAACACCTATGTTAGCTCAATATCATAAGATAAAAGATGAGTATCCTGACGCTTTAGTTTTGTATAGATTAGGTGATTTTTATGAGATGTTTTACGAGGACGCATATACAGGGGCAAAGGAATTAAATATAGTCTTAACAAAAAAAAGGGTTGGTAAGAATACAAGTATTCCTATGTGTGGAATTCCCTATCATTCAGCAGACGGATATATATCAAGATTAGTTGCTAAAGGTTATAAAGTTGCAATATGCGAACAGTTAGAGGATGCCTCTCAGTCTAAAGGTATAGTTAAAAGGGATGTTATTAGGGTTATTACACCGGGTACATATTTTGAAAATGAAAAAATAAAAGCATCTTTAATGGCTATTTATCCTTATAAATCAAACAATTATGCAGTTGGATACTTAGACCTGTCAACTGGAGAGTTTATAGGGGGCATTCTTGAAGAAGATGAGTTAATATCCTTTGTAGGCAAATTTCAACCTAGAGAGATATTAATAGAGAAAGGGACAGACATATCAATACTGAAGGAACATTTTAAAAATATCTATATATCAGAACTACCTTCCGATTACTTTTCGAGGGAAGCACAGGAAGATGTTTTAAAACATTTTTCCACAAGTCATATATCTGGTTTCGGTTTTCAGGTTGGAGAGGATATAGTTTTAGCACCTTTAGGGGCACTTTTAAAGTATGCAAAAATTACACAGAAAAGTTTTTTACCATTTATTAATAGACCTAAACCTTACAGAGACGATTTATACATAAGATTAGATTATTCAGCACAGAAACATTTAGAGATAGTTTTTGCAAACGAAGGAAATATATCTCTGATTAAAGTTATTGATAGAACTTTAACTGGAATGGGAAAAAGAAAATTAAGATTTTTCCTACTACATCCTTTAAAGAATGTTAAGGATATAAAGGATAGACAAGATGCAATAGAGGAATTAGTTAAATCAAAAGAGTTAAGGGAAAATTTAAGAGATATTTTAAACAAAATTTACGACATAGAAAGGCTTATATCAAAAATATCCTCCAATACCTTAACTCCACGGGATATGGTAGCCTTGAAAAACTCGCTAAAAGAAGTTGCAAATTTAAAAATGTTTAAAGATAAATTTAACTCTAAACTGTTAAATGAAATTATGGACAGAATAGAAACCTTTGATTGGTTAGTGGATAAACTAGACAGATATTTAGAGGAAAATCCACCTATCCATCTGAAAGAAGGAGGGCTGATTAAAAAAGGTGTTAATCCTGAACTGGACGAGTTAAAGGAGATTAAAGAAAAAGGTAGTCAATGGGTTAGAGAGTATCAGGCAAGGTTAAGAGAAGAAACGGGAATACAAAGCTTAAAGATAGGTTTTAATAAAGTAATGGGTTATTACATAGAGATTACTAAACCTAATCTTAAGTATGTTCCTGATTACTTTAAAAGAAGACAGACTTTATCAAACTCGGAGAGATTTACAACGGATGAATTACAGAGATTTGAAGAAAAGATTTTATCTGCAGATGAAAAGATTAAGGCTTATGAATATGAAATATTTATGGGTTTAAGGGAAGAAGTTTCTTTAATGTCTGCTAGAATAGGAGAAACGGCACAAAATATAGGATTGTTAGATGCTTTACAGTCTTTTGCACAAATTGGAGTAGAGAAAGGATGGATAAAACCTGAAGTTAACGAAGATTACGGTATATATATAGAGGAAGGTTATCATCCTGTTATAAAAGAATTTGTTCAAGATTTTGTCCCTAACAGTCTAAAAATGGATAGGGATAGTTATTTCCATATAATAACTGGTCCAAATATGGCAGGTAAAAGCACATTTATAAGACAGTCCGCATTAATAGTTCTACTGGCACATACAGGCTCTTTCATACCTGCAAAATCCGGAAAGATAGGCTTAGTTGATGGAATATTTACTCGTATAGGTTCCGGAGACGCTTTGGCAAAAGGCTTATCAACTTTTATGGTTGAGATGTTGGAAATGGCAAATATTATAAACAATGCAACAGAGAGAAGTTTTATAGTTTTAGATGAGGTAGGTAGAGGGACTAGCACTTACGATGGAGTTTCTATAGCTTGGGCTATTTCAGAATACTTGGCTAAAAAGTTAAAGGTTAAAACTTTGTTTGCAACACATTATCACGAGTTAACAAGGCTTGAAAAGGATATAAAGGGAGTGAAAAATTTTTATATGTACGTTAAAGAGGAAGGTAAAGATATAAAATTCCTTTACAAAGTTTTTGAAGGTTTTACAAATAAAAGTTATGGTATTCACGTAGCAAAACTGGCAGGCATTAAAGAGGAGATTATAAACAGGGCAGAGGAGATTTTAAAAATCCTTGAAGATAAACAGAGAGATAAACTTGACAGTCATACTTTAAAACAGAATACAGAAAGATTTGTTCCTGACAAAAAACATTCTTTAGAGAAACAAAGGGTTTTATTTCAAGAGAATGATTTACAATATAAAAAGGGAGATAACGAATATATAAAATTGATTGAAGAATTAAATAAAATTGATATAGCAACTTTAACTCCTCTGGAAGCCTTACTAAAACTAAACGAGTTAAAAGGAAAGGCTAAGAATATCCTAAAAGGCAATTAATTTTAATAAATGGGGACTTGTATAATGACTTTAGATGTTTTAGAAACAGGAGATTTGGATAAAAGTATTAAAAATATAAAAAAAGATTTTGGTATATTTTTTACTCCTAAATGGGTAGTTGATTTTATGGTAAATCTTATAGATGAAAAAAAACTTAATTCAAGAGATATTAATATCCTTGAACCTGCTTCTGGAATTGGTCAATTTTTACAAGGGATAAAGACAAAAAGACATAATCTTTTTATAAGAGCTAAACATAAAGTTGCAGTTGAGATAAATAAAGAGTTTGTAAAACAATTTTTAAAATACAATATAGATAATAGTATAACTGTTGTAAATGATGACTACTTACTCTGGAAAACCGACAAAATTTTTGACCTTATAATTGGTAATCCACCTTACGGAATTCCAAGTTTATCAAAACACTACTCAATTAAAATAGATAATGAAACAAAAAAACTGTATAAACAGTATTATGAGACCTGGTATGGTAAATATAACGTTTACGGAGCTTTCATTGAAAAATCTATAAAACTACTTAAAGAAAATGGACAATTAATATTTATAATACCTGCTACTTTTATGATACTGGATGAGTTTAAAAAACTTCGTAATTTTTTGTCAGAAAATGGAAAAACAGAAATTATTTATATGGGTTCTGATTTATTCAAACCTGAGGCAAATATAACCACCGTAATATTAAATTTTACTAAATCAAAAAAAGAAAAAAACAGGCTTAAATTGTATGAATACAGGGATAAAAAATTAAATTTAATATATAAAAAGGATGATTGGTCTGGAGATATTGTTTTATTTAAGACAGATTTTAGTAAAGAATTAGAAAAGATTTGTAGCTTTCGTATAGATGATATTTATTCAATAAAAATTTCCCCTAGAACTCCCGAAATAAAGAATAATCCTGATGTTATAAAGTCTAAAGATTATATAAATGGTAGTAATATTGTTCCAATACTGAACGGTAAAAATCTAAAAATAGGAAAGGTTATTTATGAGCCCATATCTGGATATTGGATAGATATAAACAAAAAAACAAAATTGAGGAAATTTTTTGATAGACCACATATAGTTTTAGGTTTAGGATTTAGAGGGGACGGCCAGATTGGAGCTGGTTACGATTACAAAAGCTATCCATGGATGGGAGATGTTTACCACCTGTTAAGAAAAAATACATTAATAAACAACAGTTTCAACCTAACGGAAGAAGAAGTTGTAAACTTTTTAAACTCTGAGATTGTTAAAAGATATGTAAAGGATATTTTTAGAGATATAACATATCATTTTAGTATTACACAATTAAAATTAATTCCTTTACCTTTAAAAGAAGAATTAAAAGTATTAAAGGAAATATTATGACAGTTAGAGATTGGCAAAAAGATTTTAATAAGTTTGATACTTTTATTAAAAGTATAAATCTTGAGAAATACAAATATTTAAGGAAAATTAAAACTGTAGAGCAGGATTTACCTAAAGATTTATTACCACTTGATATATTCTACAAATATTATTGGGATACTACAGATTTCAAAGATTATGAAGAAATTTTTCAAATTTACTGGGATGAAAAATTAAAAAGTATTTATAGTTTTATAAAAAAATATTTTTACGGTTGTTCTTTACAGTTTGTAGAGGAAGGATTTAAGGCAAGGCTTTATAGAATTTGGATGTCCATACTAACCCAATTTTATTTCCAATACCTTTGGAATAGATTGTTTGATGAAAAGTTGATTTCAAACCCTGATTTGGATAGATTGGGCATAGATTGTGTTTTAGAATTAAAAGATTTAAAAATAGGTTTTCAAGTAGAAAAAATATCGTACAGAAGGGAAGCTTCAAGTAGAAAATTTACAAAACGCCAACAGAAGTATATCGATATACTTGTGGAAGTTCCTTATATAGTAATAGATAGAGAAGATTTATTGAAAAAAATAGAAAGTAAAAGAGTTAAAGAAAAAAATAAGAAAAAATACAAAGAACTTTTGAATATTTACAACAGTTATTTTCGCCAATATGATAACGGTTTTATAGTTTTTAAGGATAGCTACCTAAAGAAACTTAAAGAGATTGTTTTATCTGATAAATTGGAAGATATTAAAAAGATTACATATCAAAAAATTTTAGATAGATTTAATATAAAGTTTTAATTCGAAGAGGGAAAAGTAATTAAATGCTTAAAAATAAATTAGGTTTAAATTTAAAACTTCAGAATAAGTTAGCTTTAACTGTAAGTTTAAAACAACAACTTGAGCTTTTGCTTTTGCCGAAGCTAGAGTTAGAAAATGTTGTAAGGAAAGAGTTAGAGGAAAATCCATTTCTAGATGAGATACTATCAGAAAACGATTTTGATTATAAAGAACCTATAAAGGATTTAGCAAAAAACTACGATTACGATGAAGAGTTATCCCCTTTAAATAGGTTAAGTTATAAACCTTCAGTTTACGATATTTTAGAGACCCAGATAGATTTAGAGTTTGAGGGAAAAGATAAAGAGATAGCGTTAGAGATAATTAAAGATTTAGATGAGAAAGGCTTGTTTAAAGGAAATTTAAACAAGATAGCAGAGAAATTTAAGATACCTGTAAATTATCTGGAAGATATAAGGAATAGATTAAAAAGCTTAGAGCCTACAGGTATAGCTTCTTTAACGATTGAGGAAGCGTTATGGGAGCAATATAAGGAACTATTCGGAAATGATAATAAGATAAAAGATTTAATTTTTAACGATTTAAACAATCTGCTAGACAAAGATAAAATTATTTCAAAATATAAAATATCAGAGGAAGACTACAGTCAGATTTTAGAAAATATAAAAAGCTTAAATCCTTATCCTACATTCCAATATTCAGACAGTATTACACAGTATATAGAGCCTGACGCATATGTTTACGACAGGGGAGATAAGTTTGAGATTGTTTTAAATGAAAGGAATATACCTAAACTTAAACTTACAAAGGACTATAGAAAGTTAATATCCAATAAAAATCTTTCTGAAAAAACTAGAGAGTTTTTAAAGAATAAATTGCAGAAGGCAATAGGAATAGTAAAAGGAATAGAGCTAAGGAGAGAAAATTTATACAAAACTATAGAGTTTTTAGTTAACTATCAGGCAGATTTTTTGAGAAAAGGAAAAAGTTATATAAAACCTTTAACTTTAAAAGATGTTTCTTCCGTTTTAGGTTTACACGAGTCTACAATAAGCAGAATTGTTGCAAATAAGTATATTCAAACTGATACAGGTTTACTCCCTTTAAAATCATTTTTTGCATCTAAACTAAAAGGTGTAGATGGTGATGTTTCTACCCAAAAGGTAAAAGATTTAATAAAGAAAATTATTGAAAATGAAAACAAGAAAAAACCTTTAAGTGATGAAAAGATTTCAAAACTCTTAAAAGAAAAGTATGGAATTAAGATAGCTCGTAGGACAATAGCTAAGTATAGGGAAGAGTTAGGAATTCCTTCTTCAAAGGAAAGAAAAATCAAATAGTAGATTGTAAAATCCTTTTAACATAAAATTTAAATTTTACCGTTCAATCTATAAAAAATGGAGATATAAAAGATGTTATTGATATACGGTAAAGGTTTAACAGGCAATTCTGCCTACAATTTAGCAAAAAAGTTAGGTTATAAAGTACTTTTTGTTGATGATAAAGATTACAAAGAAGAGATTTTAAAAGATGTTCAGGAGGTCGTTGTATCACCGGGAGTTCCATTTTTTAATAAGATTTATAAAGATTGTAAGAAAAAAAGAATAAATATTATTGGTGAGATAGAGTTTGCATACAGATTTTTTAAAGAAAAGGATATTGTAGCCATAACTGGAACTGATGGTAAATCGACGACTACAAAGCTAATACACACAGTTTTAGGAAGTGATAACTCTGTTATAGGTGGAAATTATGGAATACCCTTTTCAGATATTGTTTTAAATAGTGAAAACAAAACGGCAGTCTTAGAGTTATCCTCTTTTCAGATTTACTCAATTAAAAAATTTAAACCTAATATAGCGGTCTTTTTAAATCTGTCTGTTGACCATTTAGATTGGCATAAAAGATTTTGTCATTACAAACTGTCAAAGTATAAGCTTTTTAAAAATCTTTTAAAAAAAGATATTGCAATCCTTAATTATGATGATATTAATGTCAGGAATGTACCAACTAAGGCTAAAAAGTTATACTTTTCTTTAGAGAGCCTTCCTTCACCACTGGAGGGAATTTATTATAAAAATGGTAGATTGGTATTAAATATTAATAAAAAAGAAATATATTTTGATATATCAGATTTAAAGCTAGAAGGTTTACATAACATACAAAACGTTATGGCTGCTATTTTAACGGCTTATATAAAAGGTTTAGATAAAAATTTAATACAGGAAAGATTAAAACAGTTTAAACCTTTACCTTTTAGAATGGAGGTTTTAGGAGAGATTAAAGGTGTAAAGTTTGTGAATGATGCCAAATCGACAACTGTCCAGTCTTTAGTAAAAGCTTTGGAAAGTTATAAAGATAAAAATGTTTTACTAATCTTAGGTGGGATTAATAAAGGTGGTGATTTTTCAGTTATAAATAGATTTAAAAATATTAAAGGAGTGTTTTTAATCGGTAGGGATAAGGAAGATATAGCTAAAAAAATAAAAAATATTAAACAGATTTATAGATTTAACTCTTTGGAAGATGCTGTAAAGACTGCATTTAGTTATGCAAATAGTGGGGATATACTCCTTTTTTCCCCTGCCTGTGCAAGTTTTGATATGTTTAAGAACTATAAGGATAGGGGAGAAAGATTTAAAAAAATTTATGAAGAGTTAAAAAATGCTTAGAAGTTTTCATTTCGATTTGATGTTGGCTTTTTTATTTTTAGTATTAATGGCTGTAGGTGTTATTCTTATATACAGTGCAACTACAGTACCAAATCTTTTTACACATAAAGACCCATTTTTTTACATAAAAAGGGAAGTTTTATATATTGCCTTAAGTATAATAGTTATGATAACCGCATATTTTATACCGATAAGCTTTTGGAAGAAGTATGCATACCATCTAGTTATATTAAGCATTTTTTTACTTATAATAGTTCTATTCTTTTACGTTGAGTTAAAAGGTAAATCTGTTAGAAGATGGATAAATTTAGGCTTTTTTAGATTTCAACCTTCAGAATTTGCCAAGTTCACAATAGTTTTATTTTTTGCAAAGTATATATCTAGGAAAGAAAAGTATTTAAACAGTTGGAAGGGAATTTTAACACCTTTGTTAGTTGTAGGTATATATGTCTTTCTAATACTGAAAGAACCACACAACGGAGGAGCTATCTTTATAGCTTTAATATCTATCTTATTAATGGTCTCATTCAGCTTTGACTTAAAAAAGATAATACCACTTTTCCTATTAGGAGCAACTGTTTTAGCCTTCAGTGTTTACAATGTAGAGTATGCCCGTAGTAGGATTATGGCGTTTTTAAATCCGTTTGAGCATAGAACAGATATAAGCTATCAAATAGTTCAGGCTTTAATATCATTTGTAAAAGGTGGATGGACTGGGGAAGGTTTAGGAGCAGGTTCACAAAAATTTAAATACTTACCTGAAATACAAACAGATTATATTTTTGCCCTAATAGGTGAAGAATTTGGAGTTTTAGGTTGTGTATTAATAATCCTGATATTTTTAATAATTTTATACAAAGGTATAAAAATAAGTATAAATCTGGAGGATAGATTTTCTCAGGTTTTAGGTGTAGGTATAACTTATGTAATAACCTTACAGGCTTTATTACATTTTGCGGTAAATCTTAATATATTCCCTGCAACAGGTATTACTTTACCTTTTATAAGTTATGGTGGAACATCTTTAATGGTAATGTCCCTAATGGCAGGTATTTTGTTAAGGCTTTCTAAAGAACCGAAAAAGATAGTGTTAAATAAAAAAATCAAATATAGGAGAAAATATGTCTAATAAAAAGATTTTTATAGCTGGTGGTGGAACAGGTGGACATTTCTTTCCTGCCCTAGCTATGGCAGAAACATTCTACAGGAGAGGTTATGAAATACATTACTTCGGAACTAAAAATGGCATAGAGGCTAAAGTAGATTTTCCTTTTGGTAAAAAATATTTATACGATATAAAGGGAGTTTTAGGTAAAAGTAAAGCTGAAAAAATAAAAAATGCTTTAAAGCTTATGTTAACAGTTTATAAAGTGGCTAAAGTTATCCGTCAAGAGCAACCACAGTTTGCATTAATATTTGGTGGATATACATCCTTACCTTTAGGACTTGCTTCAAAAATTACAGGAATAGGATTGTATATACACGAGCAGAACTCTGTACCATCTTCAACAAATCTATTATTGAAAAATATTGCTAGAAAAATATTTATAACATTTGAATACTCATACAGATTTTTTCCTCGAGAGAAAACAATTTTAACAGGTCTACCTTTAAGGAGTATAGTAAAACAGGACAAATATATGTCTAAAGAAATTGCTAGAAGAGAATTAGACATACCTAATGATAAAACTGTAATTCTTATGTTTGGAGGCAGTCAAGGAGCTAAAAAGATTACAGAGATAGGTTTTGAATTAGCTAAAACTAGAAAAGATTTATTCTTTATTTTAATAACTGGTGATAACTATAAAGGAAAAATTTATGAAGGAGATAATATAAAAATTTTAAATTTTACAACTAGAATAGGCTTACTGTATAAAGCTTCTGATATTGTTATAAGTAGGGCAGGTGCTGGAACAGTATCAGAGATTTTATACTATGGAAAAGCTAGTATATTTGTACCTTATCCGTATGCGATAAAAAATCACCAGTATTACAATGTAAAATGGTTGGCTGATTTAGGTCTAGCCCAAATAATCTTAGATAAAGATTTTAATATAACTACTGCTAATAATGGTATAAACAAATACTTATCTACAAATCTAGACGAATTATCTAAGAAAATACAAAAACTTTCAATTGAAAATAGTGAGATGTTAATATATGAAAGTATCATATCCGATTGGTTGGAGAGTTTAGGTGTCTAATCTTACCATAGATTTTGAAAGGGCTAAGGAGATTGTATCCAAATTTCCTGAAAAAAATATTTTAGTTATAGGAGATTTAATTTTAGATAAATATTTATGGGGAGAAGTTGAAAGAATTTCTCCTGAAGCCCCTGTTCCAATAGTTGATATAAAAGAGGAAATTTTAAAGTTAGGTGGTGCTTGTAATGTAGCCTGGAATATATCAAAGTTAGACGGTAAAGTTTATATAGCTGGGGTTATAGGAAATGACGAAAACGGAAGAATACTAAAGGATATGTTAGAGGAACATAACATAAAACCTTTGATAATAGTTGATGAAACAAGACCTACAATAGAAAAAACTAGAGTTTTAGCTGTAAGTCAACAGCTATTAAGAATAGATAGAGAAAAAAGAGAAAATATAAATAAAGATATAATTCAAAATATTATTTCGAATATTAACAGTATTATAGACGGTATAGACGGTATTATTATCTCAGATTACGGAAAAGGTGTAATAACAAAAGAGATTATAGATTATGTAATATCAACTGGGAAACCTGTTTTCGTTGACCCTAAACCTGAAAACTTTCATCTGTATAAAGACATAACTATAATGACACCGAACAGAAAGGAAGCTTATAAATGTGTAAAGAAGGACAGGGATTATCCATTAGAAAATGTTGGATTTGAGATAATGGAAAAGTTAAATATGAAACAGCTTTTAATTACACTTGGAGCTGAAGGAATGGCTCTATTTGAGAATGATAAAGTAATCAGAATACCTGCAAAGGCTAGAAAGGTATTTGATGTTACAGGTGCAGGGGATACTGTTATATCTGTATTAACTTTATCAAAGGTATCAGGTGGAAGTTGGCTAGAGAGTGCTATACTGTCAAATCTTGCAGGTGGTTATG
The DNA here is from genome assembly GCA_003978485.1 of Persephonella sp. Taxonomy (GTDB): domain Bacteria; phylum Aquificota; class Aquificia; order Aquificales; family Hydrogenothermaceae; genus QNZC01. Next base: position 4,891 of record QNZF01000073.1, on the reverse strand, counting down.
TTGTAGGAGAGATAGGAACAGTTGCTATAACAAGGGATAAACTTTTAAGTTTAGTTTAACAATCTTCAGGAAGTGGAAAATGTTAGAGTTTATAAAGGGAAATATACTACAAATATCAGAATTTGAGATGATTGTTGAAGTTGGAAGTATAGGTTTTAAGATTTTAACCCCTTCAGATTTCAAAGAAAGTAGTAAAGATGTTCTAATATACCTAATTCATCAGATAAAAGAGAATGAAATAGTTCTATACGGTTTCAAAACTTTAAAGGAAAGGGATATATTTTTAAAACTTACAAACATAAACGGTGTAGGTGTAAAACAGGCTTTAAAAATATTAAAAACTTTTTCTGTTGATGAGATAGAAAAATCTGTAAAAGAGAAAAATATAAAAACATTTCAACAGGTATCAGGTATAGGTAAAAAATTAGCACAGAGGATAGTTTTAGAGTTAGCAGACAGTTTAGATTTTATAGATGAAAGTAAAGAAGAAGAAGTAATAGAAGCATTAGTAGAGTTTGGCTATAAAAAAGAAGTTATAAAAGATGTTTTGAAAGAAATACCGAAAAATCTAAGTATTGAGGAAAAACTTAGGGAAGCTTTAAAAATTTTATCTAAAAGTAAGTTTTCAAAGTAGATTTGATATTTAATTAATTGAAGTTCAGGAATTGTCAATGCATAGATTTAAATCGACATAATTTTATTACATTTAGCAAGTTATGTTTTACATCAGTATTTCAAATCAGTTTTGGTATTAGCTGTAAAAAAATTAAATTTAATGTGTTTATTGAGTTAGCAATTTATAAAAGAGTAAAAAAATTTGTAAAATGTTTGATAACATTTTGAGAAAGCCCCCAACTTGGGGACTTAATTTATTTATGCAGATACAGGTTCTTTAACTTCAACTTCTACGTAATCACTTTGCCATAAACCGTGTTTTGTACAGTAGCTCATTGCATTTAGTTTTAATTTGTCTTTCTTAGGTACAATGTAGAAATCTACCTCTACCTGTCCTCTCTCATTTCCTAAAGTTCCCGGTGTGAAAGTAGCTTGTCCTAAGAGTGTATCCCCATCCCATAATTGAACGTAAGCTATGTAGTGGTCAAAATCGTCTGGGTGAGAGTACTCATTTCCAACTCTAACTTTAACTTTTAATTTTTCACCTTTAACAGCTTCCCCTTCAACATAAACAAATGGAGAATGTCTGTCTATAAAATCCTTTTTAGCTTCTTTATCAATTTGAGAAATATCTGTGTAAGTGTTAACTTTTGGCATAACCTTACCTCCCTAGATTTAATTTTTTAAAAATAATACATTTTTATCAGCTTTTGTTTAATGAGTTTTATCAGATTATTATATATACCAGACCAGATTAAATGTTTTAAAAGTTTTCGTAGAGAAACGGTGAAACTGCAACTTTATTGTTTAACAGTATTAATGCAAATGTGTAGAATAAAATATTAAATGTTATGTAAATCTTTTCATCATCTAATAACTGAAGTATATCTTTAACTTTATTATCTAAAAAGGCTATGGTATATCCGACAATCATTACTATTATTAAGTCATATCTACTGATATAAAAGGCTACTAATCCCTTTAGATTAAAGTCCATCAGTATGTTTTGAAAGAAAAGAAATATTTTATTTAAATCGTTAATTGCAAATATTATCCATAATAGAGCTACGATGTTAAAAGTTGTGAACCACCATATAAATATTTCTGATAAAGACCTTCCTTTATAATACCTACTTATAATTACACCTATACCGTGGAAAAATCCCCAAATAATATAATTAAAATAATTACCGTGCCACATACCGCTTAACGTAAATGCAATTAAAATATTTATATAAGTCCTTATTTTTCCCTTCCTGTTCCCACCTAAAAGTTTTATATATACATAATCTCTAATCCATTCATACAGAGTTATATGCCATCTTCTCCAAAATTCTCTTAAATTTTTAGATAAATATGGAGATTTAAAGTTTTCAGGTAGATTAATTCCCATTAAGAGAGATGTTCCTCTAGCTAAATCTGTATAACCTGAAAAGTCTAAGAATATATAAAGTGTGTATAAGTATATAGCTATAAATAATTGTTCCCCTGAATAGCCTGAAGGATTGTTTAACAAGTTTGATGTATATTGAAAAGTATAGTCAGCTAACCATTTTTTTATTATTCCAAAACTTATTAGGAATAGACCAAAGTTTAGTGATGAAAAAGTTTTATTTTTATAATTCCCATTTAGTTCATCTATAAAATCTTTAAATCTTACTAAAGGACCTGCAAATATTTTAGGAAAGTAAATTGAGTAAACGAAAATATCAAGTATTGAGAATTCTTTAAATTTGTCCTCGTAATAATCAATAAACATAGAGATAGAATTTAATACAAAGTAAGAAAGTCCTATAATCTGGATAAAATAGTTAGGTTCTATCTTCAAAAGTGGAATGTAATCTTTCATAAATAATAAAGGTGTTAGATTTAATACTATTGCTACTGGGAAGAAAAATTTATCAGCCTTCAGTCCAAAAAAATATATATTTTTATGTTTACTATATTTAAGGATATACATAAGTATGATGTTGATTAAAATAAGAGATATAAACAAAAGAAACGGCTTTACATTACCCTCTAACAGTAAAAAATAATAGATTATTCCTATAAGTATTTGGTATATTTTATAAAATCTTAGATTAAGCTTTGCAGTTATATAACTTAAACCTACTATAAAAGGAAGTATTAGTAAAAACAGAAAGTATCCTATTCTTAGATGCTGAACACAATTATCAATTATTTCAAACAATCTATCTCCCTATACTCAGCAAGTTTATTTAAAACTATATGCCAGAGTTTTGTATATCCATTTTTCTTTATATCAGGATGTATTTTATCCTTTGATAAAGGTATCTCATTTATAAAATCATCCATAGCAATTGTGTAATCTTTACCTAAACATTCCTCAACATATTTTCTTAAATATTTATTCGGAACAGCTGGAACTATCCAAAATACCTCAACTTCAGGATTAGTTTTTCTTATTTCTATTAAAAATTTATTTATATTGTAGTATAAGCTTGTTTTATCCATTGCAAATTCATTAGCACCTAAAACCACTAAAACTAAGTCATATTTCCCTGAAGCTAGTTCTTTTAAAAATGCCTTATTTCTTCTCCAAGTTCTAGTTGTGGTAGAGTGTTTAACAAAGAATTTAACCTTTAAACATTTATCCTCTTTTTTTATCCTTTTATAGTAGGCTAAGTATAATCCTTCTCCTAAGGAATCACCTACTATTAATATCTTTCTAAGAGGCTTTTTTAACTCTTCCTTTTTTTCTTCGGATACTTTTTTTTCCGATTTCTTTTCTTCCTTTTTAGGCTGAATATAATTTTGTATGTCAGGTTTAGTCTTCATTGCTATAAAATTCTTTTCATATATTTCCATCTTTACAATCTGAACACATTTATTAGGTGGAATATACTCGGAAACTCTTAATTTGTCAGCTTCCCATGAGTACAGAGCATTTAACCAGGGTATAAACAGAATTATTAATATAATTATAAAATGTTTAAACCTTAACATTTAATTTTTACTTAATTTTTCTACAAAATTAATTATTTTTTTAGCCCAAATCTTACTACTGTTAACATCCGGATGTATACCATCTGCCAATTTAAGATGAAAGTATTTTGATTGGATAACAAATATATTTTTTTTATTTTTAAATCTTTCTTCTAAAAATCTATTTAAATTCTTATCATTAGGTATAGGTGGAGCTACAATAACTATCTTAGGATTAATATTTTCTGTATAACTAACTTCTCTTATAAGATTTATAACATCTATAAAGTCCTTATATATCTGGTAAGGTGTTTCTCTGTTATAAATATCATTTGTTCCTGATGATATAACTACAATATCAGGTCTAAACTCACTGATTTTTAATATTAAACTTATACTATACCAATCGCTTCTAGTCCAAGCATCAGTTCTTAATCCTCTTTTAAAGATATAATCACATTTAAGTTTTCTACTATGACATATATTTTTAGAAGGTCTTTCTATAGCCTCAACCATACTATCTCCAACAAACAATATTTTGATACTATCCTTTCTATTTTTTTCATCATTAAGAACCTTTACATCTAACTTAATTTCTTCTTCTTTAACTAATTCTTCCATATCCTCATTTAAAGATTTATTTATTACTTCTTTTGATGGTATTATTTTCCCGTTTATACTGTAGATAAATTCCTGTCCGAAAAGTTTTAACTCTCCCCCAATTAATAAAAAGATGAAAGTTAAAATTTTAAAAAATTGCATAATATACAACCTAATTAAAAGATACAGAAAAATTATTTTAACAAAATTAAATATAAAATAAACTATATATATATTGATTATTTCAACTTTAATCGGAAAAAAATAGATAATATGGATATAGCAAATACATTAATAATTATAATCCTATCCTTAATTAAATTAAAAACTATTCTTTTCCAATTCTAACATATATAATTTCTTATCCGATTACTGATGAAAAATATAACAGATTGACAAAATTTAATTCTTGCAAAGGCATTAATTACTTATACAAATACTAAGATAAACTAATAACATATTCAGAGGTAAACTTTCTTCTGGATAAGAGAAATTGGATTTTATGATGAAAACTTTCTGTCCTACTATGTTCAGACAAACCCAGCGTCTAAGCAAGTAGCTACGCGTGTTTACAATTGTCTTTCTATCCCACTACGTTCAGACAAACCTTTTCATAGTACCAAAGGACTATGAAAAACAGAAACGCTTTCTATCCCACTACGTTCAGACAAACCCTGTGAGCCCCACCTGAACGAGCCTGTCTCTGACATTGTTTCTATCCCACTACGTT
>QNZF01000066.1 GCA_003978485.1 Persephonella sp. | reverse complement strand
ACCATTCTAAAAAACTAGTTAAATATTTAAGTTTTTATCTTAAAACTTTTTCTATGAATAGGTGATAAGCCATACTCCCTTATTTCCTCTTTATGTAATTTTGTTAAATAACCTTTATGTTTTGAGAATGAGTAGGGATATATACTTTCGTATTCCTCCATTAGATTATCTCTGTAAACTTTGGCTATAACGGAAGCGGAAGCGACTAAAAAACTTTTTTCATCTGCTTTAGGTAAAGCTATATGTTTATAAGGCTCAAACTTTATATAATCAGTTATTATAAAATCAAAGTCTGTTTTTAAATCCTCTAAAGCTCTTTTCATTGCTAATTTTGTTGCATTGTATATATTAATCCTATCTATCACATCACTTTCAACAACACCTATACCTATAGCAATAGCATTTTCTTTTATATATTTAACTAACTTTTCCCTTTTTTTCTTACTTAACCTTTTACTATCTTTAAAGAAAAAAGGTTCTATATCTATAGGGTATAGTACAGCAGAACATACAACAGGACCTGCAATACATCCTCTACCTACTTCATCTATACCAACTACTCTTTTGTATCCTTTTTTATACAGTTCTTTATCTATAAACATATTCCTCTCCTATTAAATCAAGCCATTGTTTAAAAAACTGAAATAATCTTTTCTTCCTATAATTAGATGGTCTAAAATTTCAAATCCTAACTCAGAAGCCAGATTTTTTATACTGTTTGTAAAATTTATATCTTCCTCTGATGGATTTGATGAACCGTTAGGGTGATTGTGGACTATTATTATTCCATAGGCATTGTATTTTAAAGCATAAATAAATATATCTCTAGGCTTTACAGAGAGAATATTTAACGAGCCTATAGCCACAGTCTCAACTCCTAACAACTCGTTGGATGTGTTTGTATATAAAGCTAACATTTTTTCCTGTTTAGATTTCCTTAAATCTTTTATATATTGATAAACATCATTTGGAGAGTTAAATACTATAGATTTGTCGTTATCTTCTAAACTTCTCCTTATTAACTCACCTATTGCTAATATCTGTAAAGCCTTTACTTCCCCTATACCTTTTATTTTAGTAAGTTCTTCAAGCTTAAGATTTTGTAAATCTTTTAAATCTCTATTTTTTAGAATAAGATTTGCCAAACCTAGAACATTTAAATCTTTCGTTCCACTTCCGAGTAATATTGCTAAAACTTCAGCATCAGACAAGCTGTTTAATCCATACTTTTTAGCTTTCTCACGGGGTAGAAGGTCATCAGGTATATCTTTAATTTTAAGTCTGTATATTCTCCTATCACTTTTCACCGAACTAGCCTTTAAACCTTTCTATAAGCTCTCTCAACCTTGCTGTGTTTTCGTAAATGTTATTATCTTTAAAAACTGCACTTACCACAGCTACATTTTTACAACCTGTTTTTAAAACATCAACCACATTAGAATGATTTATTCCACCTATAGCAACAACAGGTTTATTAGATATTTTTAAAATTTTTTCTAACTCTTCCAGACCATTTAGTTTTATATCCTGTTTTGTTTTTGTAGGAAAGATACTTCCAAATCCTATATAGTCTATGTAGTCTCTCTTATTAGCTTCTATAACATCATCTATCTTTTTTGTAGACCATCCTAAAAAATACTTTCCTTCAGTTATTCTGTAAACTTCATCAATAGGTAAATCATTCTGTCCTGTGTGAATTCCATCAGATTTTACGGCTAAGGCTATATCAACTCTATCGTTTATAAAAAGTGGGATGTTGTATTTATCACATACTTCCTTTAGCTTAAGGGCTTCTGTAAACATATACTTTCCAGATTTATTTTTAGCCCTGTACTGTATAACAGTTGCACCACCTTTTATGGCTTCTTCCACAGCAAAGGCTATATCTACATCTTTTAAAAGATTTTCATCTGTAATAACGTAAAGTGTTAAATCTAACTTTTTCCTCTCCATAACGATAATTTTTATAATATACTATTTCTACTTAATCAAGCTGAAAGGGGATAGAAATGGCTTTATGGGATGCTATAGCAAGGGTTTTAATAGGAGCATTATTAATAACATTAGCTGTAGAATTGAAAGGAGTGTTTACAGTAGGATTAGTTGTTGGAGTGATTTTAATACTAACTGCAATGATAGGTTTCTGCCCACTGTATAAACTTATCGGATACGGGTCTCAACCTAAAACAGAAACTTAATTTCCTCAATCCTTTATGATTTATCATTTGTTAAAAAAATTTTTACTCTTTTTCCTTCTTTTTAAAGTTAGCTATGGAATAACGCTAAAGCAGGCAATAAACGAAGCATTAAACAACAACCTAGAGATAAAACAACTTAAACAAGACCTAAAAATCGGGGAGATAAATATAAACTTAGCTAAAAACTCTTTCTATCCTGAATTTTTCTTTAACAGTGGTTATACAGTATTAAAAGACAGATTTTACAGTGAGATACCTTCATTTAGCCCATTATTTCCAAATTTGAGATTTAAACAGTCCGAAAAAAATTATTTTAATTATGAGATAGGGATTAACATTCCAATTTTTACAGGTTTCAAAAGGATAAACAGTCTAAAACTGTCAAAAATTGATTATAAAGCTAGAGAAAAATTTTTAAGGGAAAAGGAAAGGGAAATAAGATTAAAGGTTATAGATATTTATATTAATCTTTTAATACTTAATGAGATTTTAAATGTTTTACAGAAACAGAAAGAGAGTATAGAAGAACATTTAAAAAAGGCTGAAAATTTTTATAAAGAGGGATTAATAACGGATATACAGGTTTTACAGACAAAAGTTAAACTTGCTGAAGTGAAAAGGGAGATAAAAAAGGTAGAAGGTCAGATTAAAGTAGGGAAGGCAAATTTAAATCTTCTGTTAAATAGGGATATTAATATAGACTTTAAAGTAGAAAAAATAGATATAAACATTCCTAAAGATTTAAGTTTAAAAGAATTAATTAAAAAAGCTTTAAGAAATAGGGATATTATAAAGGCGTTAAACTACAAAGAGAAAGAGTTTAAATATATTGAGAGTATAAACAAATCTGAATTTTTGCCGTCTGTTATAGCTGGTAGCAAATATTTTTATACAAATCAGTATCCTTATACATCACCTAAAGGGAACACAAGTTTTTATTTAATTTTTTCGTTGAAGTTTCAAGGTTTTAAGCCTTACTACAACTATTTAAAGAGTAAGGAAGAAGAAAAAAAGTTTAGATTTTACAAAAGGGATACAATAAATAAGATTGTTTTACAGATTAAAAAAAGTTATGAAGATTTTATTGTTGCAAGGGAAAATTTAAAGGTTGCTGAGAATGGATTATCTGAAGCTGAAAAATATTTTAAAAAGGTTAAAGAACAGTACAATGAACAATTAGCTGATACAACAGATTTTTTGAATGCAGAAGCTTACTTAACAAAGGCAAAGGCTGACAGGGTAATAGCCTACTATCAGTTAATATTATCCTATCTAAAACTTAAAGAGTTAATTGGTGAAGATTATGAAAAATAAAAAATTTGCGGCAATACTTATAATTGTTTTTACTATTCTTTTAATTATTGTTTACGGTAGTTATATTGCCTATCAAAGAACTAAATACGCAATAACTGATGCAGTATTTGTTGAAAGTAATGGTATTGCTTATCTATCATTTAAAAGGGTAAGCGGGAAGATAGTTAAAATCTTAAAAGATGAAGGGGATAAAGTTAAAAAAGGTGATGTTTTAGCAGAATTAGACGACAAAGATTACAGAATAGAGTTAAAGTCTATACAGGATAAAATTTTAAGTCTTGTGGAAAAAAAGAAAAGTTTAGAGATAAAAAAGGAAGAGTTAGAAAAGGAAACAGATATAAATATTAATGTTGCAGAACTAAGTTTAAAAAATCTTGAATGGGAGATAAAAGCATTAAAGAATAAGATTAAATCTTTAGATGTTGAAATAAATCTGTTGAAAAAGGACGAGGCTAGATTTAAAAGATTGTTAAATAAAAATCTAATACCTAAAAGGAAATATGAGGATATAAAAACAAAACTTGAAGTTGAAAGGTTAAATAGAAAGTTTTATAAAGAGAAAATTAAAGCTTTAGAGGTTAAAAGAGATATTCTAAAAGAAAATATAAATCTTGCATTATCTAAAAAATTATTAGTAAAACAGTTAAATAAAGAAATAAAATCTCTCGTTGCTAATATTAATGTTTTAAAGGCTAAAAAGGAAGATATAGATTTAAAGCTCAAGTATACAAAGTTAAAATCCCCTGTAGATGGTGTTATTGCAAAAAGATTTAAATCAGTAGGTGATGTTGTATCATCTGGTATGCCAGTTTTTGCTGTAATTCCTGATAACTCTATTTATATACTTGTTTTATTGGAAGAAGGAAAACTTAAAGGTGTAAAAAAAGGTAATAAAGCTTACATAAAAATTGACGCTTACCCTGATAAAGAATATATAGGAGTAGTTGAAGAAATTAATCCTGCTACAGCTTCCAAGTTTGCCTTAGTTCCAAGAGATATAACAGCCGGCGAGTTTACCAAAGTTGAACAGAGAATACCTGTAAAGATTAAGATTATTAAAGGGGATATATCTATGCTAAAAGTCGGTATGGGTGGAGAAGTTAAAATAGAGAGAAAGTAAAAATATGGAAACCCTTAACACATCAAATCTTCCTTACAGAGAAGTATCTAACTTTGAAAGATTTTTAATAACATTAATAACTATGTTTGGTGCTTTTATGGCTGTTCTAGACAGTACAATAGTAGATATTATTATTCCAAAAATAATGGCACCTTTAAGTACAGACCTTTACGGTATCCAGTGGATTATAACAGCATATATGATAGCTTCTGCCACATTTTTATTATTATCTGAATGGTTAGACAGTAAATTTGGATTAAAAAATATATTTCTGTTCGGAATTTCACTTTTTACCGTATCTTCTTTTGTGTGTGGAATATCCACATCTCTAGATATGATGATAACTGCAAGAGTTTTTCAAGGAATAGGAGAAGCTTTTATAATGGCCTCTTCACAGATTATCCTATTCTCCGTTTATCCAAAAGAAAAGAAAGGTCTAGCTATGGGTATATACGGGTTAGGGGTAAGTTTTGCCCCTGCATTAGGGCCTACTCTTGGAGGCTATTTAACAGATTTTTTAAATTGGAGATGGGTATTTTTTATAAACGTTCCAATAGGATTGTTAACAACGTTATTAGGTTTTATATATCTTCCTAAATTATCTATAGCAAAAAAAGATACAAAATTAAACTTTGTATCGTTTGTATTATTATCAATCTTTACAATATCAACTTTAGTTATCCTTTCTAAAGGACAACAAAAAGGTTGGTTTAATTCAGATTTAATAATAACCTTAACATTTATATCAGTTTTATTTTTGCTTTTTTACATTCTGTCTGAACTGTTATCAAAAAAACCTTTAATAGATTTTTCCATATTTTTAAACAGGGAATACTTTGTAGGAATATCCATATTCTTCTTGCTGTTAGGCTTTTCTATGTATCAAATTTTCTACTTAATACCTCTATACTTTGAACATCTTAAAGGTTTATCAACCTTAGACACAGGAATACATATATTAGGTTTAGCTCTGTTTATAGCCTTGTTTTCACCTATTGCAGGGATATTGTCAGATAAAATAGGAGAGAAGAACGTTTTATATATAACATCTGCTTTATATATATTCAGTTCATTATACATAATGCCCAAACTTGATTACTTTACACCTAATCTTGAAGCAGGTTTAATGTTAATACCTTTAGGTATATCTATGGGTATGTTTTTTGCTCCTGTGACCACTTTAGCTTTAAGAAATCTAAACGAAAAAGCTTCTATAGGAACAGGTTTACTCCATTACAGTAGATTTATAGGCGGTTCTTTTGGGACTGCAATTGCTACTAATAGTCTTTACAAATACAGTAATGAACATTTTGAAGGTATAAATAATATTCAATCTGTAAAATATACTGAAGTAGTTTATAACAAATTGGTTAATAATTTCGCCTTCCTTACTGATTTAGAAAAAGCTAAAAAGTTAGGCTATGCTATGATTTACAAACTTCAATCACTATACAGTTTAAGCTGGTCTTTTCAAGATACATTTTTTATAGCTGGTCTATTTGGAATAGTTGGAGCTTTACCTATGTTGATATTTCTCTACACAGATTTAAAAAAGTTGTTTACACATCTAAGAGTAAAAAAAGTATTATGAACTTTTCTAAGTGAGATATTTTGATATTATAATTTAAAGATAATTAATAAAATTTAGGGGGGTATAGATGATTGAGGATTTTCTGAAGGATGCAGAAAAGAGAATGAAAAAGGCTGTTTCCAAGTTTAAGGAAGATTTGAAAGGGTTAAGAACTGGTAGGGCTTCTGTAGGACTAGTTGAAAACATAAAAGTTGAGTATTATGGAACGGAAATGCCTTTAAAACAGTTAGCTAGTATATCAACTCCTGAACCTATGCAGATTTTAATACAGGCTTGGGACAAAAATGCTGTAAAAGCAATTGAAAAAGCCATCTTAGAGGCTAATATAGGTGCTACACCTCAGACAGAGGGACAGGTTATAAGAATAATTCTTCCACCTATGACTGAGGAGAGAAGAAGGGAGCTTGTTAAAGTGGTTAACAATATGGCAGAAGAGGCAAGAATTGCTATAAGAAATATAAGAAGAGATGATAAGGAAGCACTGGAAGATTTAAAAGATGAAGGTTTCTCTGAAGACGATATAAGAAAAGCATTAGAAAAATTACAAAAGATTACAGATAAATATATAAATGAGATAAATCAGTTAGCTAAAGAAAAAGAAGAAGAGATAATGTCTATCTAAGAAGGTCTAATTTATGGCTAATGAAAAATTAGTTTCTAAAATATTTGACAGTGTAGTAAAAAGTTATGATAAATTTTTAAACTCTATGACCTTTGGTCGTATAAACAGTTGGCAAAGAGAGTTAATAAATTCTATATCTGATGCAAATGTTATACTAGATGTAGGAACTGGAACAGGTGAAATTTTAAAAAAGAGTAGAGATAAATTTCCTAAAGCTACAGTTATTGGATTAGATGTTTCCTTAAATATGTTAAAAAAGGCAAAGGAAAAGGTTAGAATAAACTCCTTAGTTAAAGCGTCTGCTTACAGTTTGCCCTTTAAAAACAACAGTATAGATGTCCTTCTCTCTTCCTTAGTTTTTAGACATCTAAACAATGAGATAGCCCTAAAAGAGTTTGACAGGGTTGTTTCAAAAAATGGATATATAGGTATATTGGATATATCCAAGCCTAACAAGTTTGTATACAACATTATATTTTTCTTTGCGAATAAAATATTTAGACCTATAGGTCAGTTAATATTCTCAAAGGAAGAGTGGGATTACTTTATGGAAAGTATAGAAAACTCTAAGTCTGAAAAAGAGTTGGAGGAATTGTTTAACGGTTATGGATACAAAAAGATTTACTCCACAAAAAAATTTTTAGGAATGGTTATTATCATTGTTTTTAAAAAAGGATAAATATTTAATTGTTAAAAAAGTCCGGAGTTAGGTAATGACAAGAGAAGAAGTTAAAAAAGTTGACGATATAGTTATGAAAACTTTTACTTTAGCTTATGAACTTGGGACAAAGTTAGACGAATTACATAGGGAAGTTAGGGAATTAAGATATAAGACTGATGATTGATGATATTGATTTAGAAAGTGCATTAATAAATCTGGAACATGCATTCTTTATGGTTGCCCAATCAATTAATATTCTAAAGGAACAAACTAGAAATACTCTATATCCTTTAAAGAAAGCTCCTAGGAATTTGAAGAAATAGTTTTTTTTTATCTTTCTTCTACTCTACAATTTATTGAGTTTTCATTTAAATCACACACAGCTTTGTAGGTGGGTACACTATCAAGTATAGCTTCAACTCTGCCATTAGATACAGTTCCACCGGGATTACAGGTAAAAGTGCCAAGCAATGTAATGTTAAGGTCATAGCCTAAGACATTTTGATTTCTACAATTAGGTAAATCCACTGTTGATAAACTTATTACAGTTGGTGCTGAAACTGACAAATCAATACAATAAGTTATAACATCTTTAGCACATGCATCAGCTACTGGTAAAGCATGGGAAGTTAAAATTGATTTTTCACGATATTTTAAATAAGAAGCGAGAGAAAAAGAAGCTAAAATTCCAATTATAGCTATAACAATTAAAAGTTCTACGAGGGTAAAGGCTTTGTTGTCCACCTTTACCCTTTTGTAATAGAACATAGTAGCTAAACATAGGAATTATTATTTTTGAGCTACAGTACACTTAATATTTCCATTTGCATCAGTAGAACATTCTGCTTGATAATCTGTTACACCATCCAAAGTATAAATTATTTTAGCATTGCTTAATTTACCATCATTATTACATGTCCCTGGTGCACTATTAGTATCATCTAAAGTTACATTACCACCTGGTGTAGATGCAGTTGATGGACAGTTAGAATAATCAGTAATGGTTAGTGTAGTTCCTGGATTTTCTACACAAGCACTAACTAAATCCATCACACATCCCCTAGCCACTGGCTCAGCGTAAGACGAAACTTTAGCCTTTCTTTGATACTTTAGATACTGTGGTATAGCTATAGATGCTAGGATAGCGATAATAGCAATAACGATGAGTAGTTCAACTAATGTGAAACCCCCTTCCTTCTTTCTTCTATCTTGTAATTCTCTTAGGTCTTTCATCTCTTTAAACCTCCTGTTAATTTTTGATTTCTATACATATTAGAAGCAATAAATATGCCAAAAATTTTTACGATAGAAAGAGAATAAAAAAGGATTGAAAAGAAAAAATTGACAAAATTTGTTTATTCAATTGACGAAAATTGTCTATTTTACTCTACAGTGACAGTTTTAGCTAGATTTCTAGGTTGGTCAACATCTTTTCCTAATAGTGTAGCTATATGGTAGGCTAACAGTTGTAAAGGTATCACCGTTAACAATGGATTTAACTCGCTAACAGTCTCAGGAATTGTTATAGAACTATCAGACAGTTTTTGAATATCCTTATCTCCTTCAGTTATAACTGATATAACCTTACCCTTTCTAGCTTTAACCTCTTGAATGTTTGAAAACATCTTCTCATGGAATTTATCTTTTGGAGCTATACATACAACAGGCATTTTTTCATCTATTAGAGCAATAGGACCATGTTTCATTTCCCCTGCAGGATAACCTTCTGCGTGTATGTAAGATATTTCTTTCAGTTTTAATGCACCTTCTAAAGCTATCGGATAGTTTATATTTCTTCCTAAAAATAAGAAATCTGAAGCATTCATATATTGATATGCTAACTCTTTTATATAACTACTTTTCTTTAAAATATTTTCCACTTTTTTAGGAATTTTATAAAGTTCATCTATATATTTTTTATACTCTTCCTCAGATATTACTCCTTTTCTTAAACCTAGCTGAATTGATAGTAAGAATAAAACTACCAGTTGGGCTGTAAAGGTCTTTGTTGCCGCAACTCCTATTTCTGGTCCACAATAAGTGTATAAAACGTAATCACTTTCCCTTGATAAAGAGCTTCCTATAACATTAACTAATGCAACAGTTTTAGCACCTTCTTTTTTAGCATCTAAAAGAGCAAATCTTGTATCTGCTGTTTCTCCTGATTGACTTATACCTAGTATAGTCGTTTTGTCAGTTATAATTTTATCTCTGTATCTATATTCTGAAGCATAATCAACTTCCACTGGAATTCTTGCAAACTTTTCTAACCAAAACTTACCAACTAATCCTGCGTTAAATGACGTTCCACAGGCAATAATATAAAGTCTGTCTGTATTCGTAAGTATATTAAATAATTCTTTATGTTCATTTGATAAATATCCTGCTATGGTGTCATTTATTGTTTTAGGTTGTTCATTTATTTCCTTTTCCATAAAGTGTTTATAACCACCTTTTTCTGCTAATGTAATATTCCAGTTAACATTTAAAATTCCTTTCTTTATTTCATTACCATTTAAATCAAAGACTTTAACGTTATCTCTCGTTAATATGGCTATCTCTCCATCATCTAAAGTTATAAATTTATTTGTATATTCAAGGACAGCTGGTATATCTGATGCTATAAAGTTTTCTCCTTTACCTAAACCTATAACTAAAGGACTTCCTTTCTTAATTGCCACAAGTTTATCAGGTTCTTCAGATGATATAACACCTACCGCATATGCACCTTCAAGTTTTTTAGCCACTTTTAAAGCAGTTGATAATAAATCTCCGTCGTATAAATCTTCAAAAAGATGGGCTATTACTTCTGTATCAGTTTCAGAAAGAAATTTATATCCTTTTTTTTCTAGCTCTCTTTTTAATTCTAAATAGTTTTCCACTATACCGTTATGCACTACTGCAAATTTTTTGTTTTGGCTTATATGCGGGTGAGCATTTTCTTCACAGACAGCCCCGTGTGTTGCCCATCGACTGTTCTTTGCAAGAATTCCGTTATTCACTAAATTATTTAAATCCTCAACTTCCAAGTCATAAACTACGTTATTGTAGTCAAATAGTTCTATACGTTGTATTTTTTGAAACTCTATAGGTAAATTTAAATAAAATTTTAATTTTTCTATAAAATCTATGTTATTTATTTTTTCTAGAGAAGAAATTAAAGGTATTTTATCTTTATCTTTATTACTTCTAAAAAGTTTTATTCCAAAATCCTTATAAATCTTTTCTTTTGTAAAAGGAAATTTAATATGTGTAATTGATACTCCCTTCTTTTGTTCCAATGTCCAATCTAAAATGCCTTTTTTATAACTAGATATATATGGAGATATATACTTTTTAAATCTTTCTAAGAACTTTTTATTAGATATTTGAACTCTAACAAATTGTTTTTTTCTCTTATTCATATTACTGTCAAAATGTAGAGAAGCAACTATCCCTGCCCTTAACATTAACATTTGAATTTTTCTAACGATAAATTCATCAGAAACACCTAAAAATAACTGTTTAGATACTATACTTATACTTCCCTCTGCGTCATATAAACCACCTATAAAAGCAAAAACTTCTTCATCTGGTAGTGTTCCAAGCCAGTCTGGTATAGTCTTATCAAAAACAATTTCGGGGAAGTTTAATTTCATCCAATTTAATAAATAAATACTGTTAACTCTTAAAACATAATGGTTATTTTCAGTGTGTAGTTTAACTTTAACTTTAAAAATCTCCTCTATTAAGTTTTTATATTCTTCTAAAATTTTCCTTTTCGCGTCTTTAAACTTTATACCCCTTTTATCTATAGAGCCATCACCTAAAAAGTATCCGAGAAATCTCATTAATTTAGGATTTGTCTTTTCTGGAAATTCAATATAATTCCTATATGTGCTTATAGGTTTAAAATGCTCATTTATCTCAATTTCTAAAACTGTTAAAGTTTCACTACTTGGATTTCTATCTCTTCTTTTTAAATGTCCCATTACAGACTTAGATAAACTTTTACCATTTTTATGTAAAGCCTCTCTTAAAAGCTCCCAACCTTCATCGTCAGGTTCATAATAAACCCTGTAATCTATGCTTTTTAACTCTTTAGACTTACCTTGAATATCTATTTTTTCAGCTAAGATAAGTAAATCTCCTTCTTTAAGCTCTAGAGCCATTTTCTCAACAACTTTTCCTAAATCAGTATCGAAGACATAAACCTTGTGATAAGGAGTTATCTTCATATCTGTAGATGATGTTTTTATATGAAGTAAATTTTTAGCTAAATGTTTATATACTTTTGCCTTTTTTCCTTTAAATTTTCCTTCCTTAAAATCATATGCTAAAACTTCAACTTCGTGTGGTAAATCTTTAATTTTCTTTATACTTCCGTTAGCAAGTAAAATTAAACTATCAGGATGATAACAATGTCCTATACCTATCTCACCTTTTAAATCTTTTCCCCATAAATGTTCTTGCAAATCTTTTATCTTTCCAACCTTTTTTTCTACCTTTATTTCGTTCCCGTCTAAAATTGCTATTCCCGCACTGTCATAACCTCTGTACTCTAACCTTTGTAAACCATACATTAAAACAGGAACAACATTTCTCTTACCTATATAACCTATAATTCCACACATTTTTAACAATACCTCGGTGATTAATTAAGTTATTGAGACTATATAATATCTGTTTGTTATAATTCTTATCAATAATCTGTGTTTTACTTATTAATTAAAATTCTTTATTTCATTCTATTAGAACAGATTAACCGAATTTAATTTTATGTGTTAAAACTATTTAATATCAAAACTAATTTAAAATACTGATTTAAAATTTAAGTTGCCATTTGTTTCTTAATCTAATTTTTTTTAGCTAAATTAATTAAAGTTATCTTTATATAATTTAAACACATACTCTAGTTTTTTTATTATTCCGTCTATATCTGGATTTTTTATAAAAGCAAAACATACCTTCGTATTACATATATACACAGTATTAAAACTAAAACTCTTCAAACCTAATCTTTCTAATTTTTCTTCATCTTTTCTTTTCAGCAACTGTGTTTCTATCCAATATGGAAATACAGCCTTTACCTTGCTAATTAATTCTGTTTTTTTATCTGAGATAATATTTACTTCCAAAGGTGGATAAATGTATAAGAAATATCCTAGTGAAGTGGTTAAATATCTTCTCTTCGGTAATCTTAATATAATGTCATTAGCTCTATTTATATAATCTTTGTTGTATGTTAAAAGGTATAAACCGTATAAAGCTTTAGATAATCTGTAGTTTAAAAAGAAAATATCGTCCAAAAAGGAGATTTTATCAATATTAAAATGTGAAGATTTAAGGTCTGTATAAATACCTAAAGATTTATTGTAGTAATATTTATTTAAAATCCTAATTAACCTTTCTGCATAGTTTAAATATTTTTTATTACCTGAAATTTCGTAAGCTAAAATTAAACTTTCTAAAGTGTATACCTGTGTGTTTAACAGATATTTATCTAAGTCTAGTGAATATTTCACTCCTTTATCAGAAAAACCTAAATCTAATACTTTATCTAGAACATTTAAAGCTATTTTTAAGTCTTTATAATTATTATTAAAAATACAAGAGTAAAACAATGCTTGGATGATTAAAGCGTTGTTAGAAAAGTAATAATGTTTTTCTATATTTGGAGAATAAACCACCCTTTTTTCTATTTCCCTTCTCTTTTCTAAAGGATATATAAAGTAATCCTCTCCCCTAACTAAAAGTGTACCGTTTTCATCAACTATGTCTGCACCTTGGGAGTTATAAAATAGTTTTTCTGTATCATTAAAAAGTTTTTCTTTAGCAAATTTTAAAATAATGTTTCCATACTTTTTATACTTTTCATCTTTCAAAACAGAGTAAGCGTTGAAGTATAAAATCGATACTTCCGCCTGCTCCCTTAAAAGTTTTTCATAATGTGGCTCTGACCAATCCTGATAAACTCCGTATCTGTATATTCCACCTTCTTCAAAATCAATAAGTTTTGCGTATCCATTTAAAGTTTTTTCTAATAAATCTTTAGATTTATCATTTCTAAACTTGTAGTACAGGATTAAAAAGTACGCTAAATCCCTTTTTGGAAATTTTGGGGCTCCTTTAAATCCACCATTTTTATAATCAAACTTTATCTTTACATACTTATAGGTTTTATCTATATAACTAACAGATACATTTTTAATTTTTAATTTTTTCTTTAATCTTAAGAATTTATTTTTAGATTTTCTTTTATTCCTTTCTACAAATCTTTTTATCTCATCTTTTTTCAAATTCGCGAAGTATAAAAGCTTTTTCTTCATTTCTTCAGGGGACAAATAGATGGCTCCCCAGATAATATTGCCGTCCCAATCTAAAAAAACTGTAGAAGGTAAGCCTCCTTGATTATATTTTTTATTTATATCAGGAAATTTTTCTGCATTAACTCTAACAGGTATATAATACCGATTTATTAATTCTATAACTTCTTTATCTCTATATGTGCTATTCTCCATCACATTACACCAATGACACCATTCAGCATAAATATCCATAAGTATAAGCTTTTTCTCTTCCTTAGCCTTTTTTAATCCAGTCTCAAAATCTAACCACTTTATCCCCTCAGCAAAGGCTTTAACGTATAAAGTAAGTAGTAAAAAAACCATTAATTTCTTAAACATCTTCTAACATAAGTCTAAATCTTCTTCTCTTAGGGAACATATTTATTAAATTTTCTTTTAATCTATCTTTATATTTCTTAGTTGAAAAATTATTTAAAACACTTATCTGAAATGCTATTTTCTCTGCAGTCTTTAAAGATGTATCCCTTTTTAAAATTTTTTTAGCAAATCTTAGGTATAACTCTAACGCTTCCTCAGGTGCAAATCGGAATGCATTAATTATAAAATCCCCTATAAATATTACATCTCTAGTGTGTGTAATATATAAATTATCAATGATTTCTTTTATTATACTTATGTTCTTTTCTAGAATTGCTAAATTTAATTTATGTAAAGTTTGGATTTTTGAAGATTTCAAGCTTATATCTTTATTTAATTTAGCTTTAATTTCTTCCCAATCTTCTTTAAATATATTAAACAGCTTTTCTAAATACTTATACCTTAAAGTTTTTGTATAAACATCAATTAAAACTTTTTTTAACTTTTCTTTGTGTTCAATTTTTTCTAAAACCTCAAAATATTTGTCTATAATATTCGTATCTTCTTCAACATCTATTTTCTTAATAAAGTCATATAACACCTTCTCCAATTCGTAATAATCTTCCCTTTCTTCCAGATATTTTATTAATCTCCTTAAAACATCCGGTTTATCTTTATACTTGTAGTAATAACTGACTTTCCTTTCAGGAAAAAACTTTTCTACCAAATGGATTATACGTTCAGTATATCTGGTAAAATATTTCTCTAAAATAGATAAAACTTTCTCTACATTTTTATAATTTGCATATTTAAACAGTAGGTTAGCTACATATTTTTCGTTAAATAAGTAATATCCAAGTTCTTCCTCAAGTGATAAAACTTCATCTAATTTTCTTTTAAATAAATCCAAATCACCTGTTTTTATAAGATATTTAAAGTATAGGTTAAATAAATCATTTATTTCATCTTCAGGATATGAGTATACAGAAAAATATTTTTTTGTTAATTTTATTAAGCCTTTATAGTAATGTTCAACTAATTCATTTAAATATTCCTTGCTTCCAAATTGAGTTATTGCTGACAGTATCTCATCTAAAGATTTTGTTAGATTTATAAATACATAACTGTTTTCAAACTCTATATTTTTGTAATATTTATTTAGGTCAGATATTACTTTATCTATTTTTTTCTTTAAGCTGTCTAAATTGCTGGAATTAATTAATATTTCCAAGTAATCTAAAAAATTTTTGTCTTTTCTACTGTAATCTAGAATAATTCTAATTAATTCTCCCTTTGGTAAGTTATTTAAATACTCCTTTAAATAATCTTTATACTTCTTTGTTTTTTTCTCTTTATTTATACAAATACTATTAAAATTTTTTTGTAGATAAAAAATAGAAGCGGCTATATGTTTACAGTAATCGTCATAATCTTCATAATATGGGCAACTGCAAGTTGCGTCTATTATATTCCCATCTGATACAAAAATCTCCACTTCATAAATATTGTAATAGCTTTCACTTCTAACCTCTGCCTTAAAACCTTTATCTGTCTTTCTAAAATCAATTATAAGATTATTTTTTAATATCCTCTTTCCCCTTTCCCTTATACTGCTTGAAATTCGATAGAGAAATAAATCTATATTTTTTAATTCTTCCATAATAGCTAGACCTTTAAATTGATTATTTTTTTTCTTTAATTCTAACAAGAAATAAAATGTTTCTATAACTTGATATATTTTTATGAATGATGATAATTTAAAATTAAACTCCTCTAGAGAGGTTTTATTATGCAGTTTAGAGAAACAGATTTACCCGGAATAGGTAAAAAATTTTCAATAATTAATTCTGAAGGCTATAAAATAGCCGTTATTATCCATATAACAGGAAAAAGGGAACTGTTTATTTTTGAACCTGATGATTACGATGACCCAGTATGTGATGTTGTTTTAAATGAAGAAGAGGCTAATCAGTTAGCGTCAGTGTTAATGGGGGCTTACTATAAGCCTGAACAGGAAAATATTAAAGAAGTCTTAATTAAAGATTTGGCAATAGAATGGTTAAAAATACCTCCATCTTCTCCATTAGTTGGTAAAAGCATAAAGGAAGAAAATATCAGAATGAAAACAGGTATTACAATAATAGCTATAATAAAAGAAAACAATAAAACTATTGTAAATCCTCCTCCTGATACAGTTTTAGAAGCAGGAGATACAATTGTAGTTGTTGGAACAAGAGAACAAGTTGAGAAATTTTCACAGCTTTATAATCTCAACCTTTAGGAGCTTTAAATAATGAATGTATAGGAGCTTTAAATAATGAATGTAAAAGAGCTTTTAATGGAAAGTATAAAGACAAAAGAAAAGATACTGTCTAATGAAGAATTATTAAATAAAATAGAAAAGGTTGCAGATTTAATTGTTAACGCATATATGAACGATAAGAAAGTTTTATTATGTGGTAATGGTGGAAGTGCGGCAGATGCACAACATATATCAGCAGAACTGTCAGGAAGATTTAAAATAGATAGGAAACCACTTTTTGCAGAAGCTTTACATGTTAATACATCTTTTTTAACTGCTGTTGCAAACGATTACTCATTTGAAAAGGTTTATGAAAGACTTGTTGAAGCTTTTGGAAGGGAAGGAGATGTGTTAATAGGTATTTCCACAAGTGGAAATTCGGAAAATATAATAAATGCTGTAAAAAAGGCAAAAGAAATAGGTATGATTACGGTAGGTTTTACAGGGAAAACAGGCGGTAAATTGAAAAATCTCGTTGATATTTTAATAAATGTTCCTAGTAAAGACACACCAAGAATTCAGGAAGCCCATATTACAATAGGACATATAATCTGTGAATTAGTAGAGAATAACCTTTACAAACTAGGAAAAATTTAAGGCAAAATCTTCATTTCCAATTCCAAATCTATACCAAACCTCTCCTTTACCCTTTCCTTTGCCAAATTTATTAATTTAATAAAATCCTTAAAACTACCTTTTCCATAATTCACTGTAAAATTAGCGTGTTTTTCTGAAAAACCTACATCACCTATTCTAAAACCTTTAAGACCACTTTTTTCTAATAAATATCCTGCAGGAAATCTTTCTGTATTTTTAAAAGTTGAACCACCAGTTGGCAAGTTTAAAGGTTGTTTTTTCTTCCTTTCCAAAAGATGTTTTTTTATTAATTCAGAAATATTTTTATTACTTCTTTTTAACTTGAAAATCCCTTTAAAAACTAAACCGTTATTTTGGAACTGTGTCCATCTATAACTGTAAGATATATCTTTTTTGTCTAATATTCTTAAGTTTCTATCATTATCAATCCAATAAACCTTCTCTAAAATATCAAAAATCTCTGACCCGAAAGCTCCTGCATTCATTACTATAGCACCACCTACAGATGCAGGAATACCTGAGAGATTTTCAAATCCTTCAAGATTTAACCTTTTTACTATAGCAACCAATTCCTTAAAACTAACCCCCGCTTCAGCTTCTATATATACGTAACTTCCTTTTTCCGTTATATTTAAACCTTTTAAATAATGAGTTGAAACGAAAATATCTTTATGAAAACCGTCTTTAAAAATAACATTGCTACCTATACCGATAGGTATAAACTTTTTATTCTCTTGATTTGCTTTTTTTAATAAAAACTTAATATCTTCTATATTTTGTGGAAAATATATCTTTTCAGCTATACCGCCTATTCTGATTGTAGAATGTTTAGCTAAATCAACATTCTTTTTAATTATCAAATCTACAGCCTCTAATTAAACCTATTCATACTTTATATTTTATAATTCACAAATTTTAATGGAAGCTTTAGTATATTGAGATATAATATTCCTTTGTTAAAGAAAATTCTTAAGGAGTAGTTTATGGGAGTAAAGATAGGAATTAACCAAATAAAAAAGGACATGTTTATAGTTCACGAAGGAAACACTTTTAGAGTTTTAGATTATGACCATGTTAAACCGGGAAAAGGTCAGGCTTTTGTTAGAGTAAAAGCTAAAAATATGAAAACTGGAAATGTAATAGAAATAACTTATAAATCATCTGACAGTATAGAGTTAGCAGATTTTGAGCAAAAACAGATGTCCTATTCTTATACAGATGGAGATTTTTACTGGTTTATTGACGCAAACACTGGAGATATGATAGGTGTTCCTAAAGATATTTTAGGTAAAGAAGCCCAGTTCTTAAAGGAAGGTATGGAAGTGTTTATATTCTTAGATAATGGGCAACCTATAGGTGTAGAATTACCTAAAGCTGAAGTTTATGAAGTTATAGAAACAGAACCGGGATTTAAAGGAGACACTGCTACAAGTACCTATAAACCTGCAAAAATAGATACTGGAGCTGTTGTCCAAGTACCATTATTTATAAATGAAGGGGATAAAATTAAGATAGACCTTAGGACAGGAGAGTATATAGAAAGGGTAAATAAATAACACAAGGGTGCAATTATGGATAAGAAATTTATATTTGAGTTATTAGAAAGTATAAAAGGTTCTAAAATTGAAGAAGTTGAGATTTCATCAAAGGACATTAAGATAAAGGTTAAACAGTATGTAGCCCCAAAAAAGATAGTTCAGCAGTTGTCTGCAGGTAATACTCAAAATATAACTCCTGTTGAAAGTGTGGAACTGTCCGATAAGGAAAAAGAAGAGAGTAAAGAGACTAAATCCAAAGAAGAAAAGACAGAAAAGAAGTATCACGTGATAAAATCTCCTTTAGTTGGTACCTTCTACAGAGCACCTTCACCGGGAGCACCCCCATTTGTTGAGGAAGGGGATATAGTTTCTAAAGGTCAGGTTTTATGCATAATAGAAGCTTTAAAAGTTATGAATGAAATAGAAAGCGATATTGACGGTAAAATTGTAAAAATATTAGTTGAAAATGGACAACCCGTTGAGTATGGACAGGAATTATTTTATATAGAGCCTATAAAGTAGGGGGGATTTATGATAAAAGACGAACCAAAAGAGATATTAATAACAGGTGGAGCAGGATTTATAGGTTCAAACCTTGCATTAGAATTACAAAATAGGTATCCAAAAAGCAATATTTTAATATTAGATGATTTTTCAAGTGCAAATTTTAAAAATTTAAAAGGGTTTAAAGGTATAGTTTACTCCTGTGATGTTTCAACAGACGAAGTATTCTTTAAAACAGAAGATTGGAACTTTGATTTAATATTTCATATGGCATCCATTACAGACACAACAGTTGAAGACCAAGAGTATATGATGAGAAAAAATGTTGATGGGTTTAAAAATATATTAGAGATAGCTTTTGAAAACGAGGCAACTGTAGTTTATGCGTCTTCAGCTTCGGTTTACGGAATAGTAAACGAGGAAATTCCTTTAAAGGAAGATAGAGAAAAATCTCCGGAGAATATATACGCATTTTCAAAATACATTATGGACAATTTGGCAGAAAAGACAGCAAAGGAAACAGGATTGAAGATTGTGGGAGTTAGATACTTTAACGTTTATGGTTTAGGTGAAGCTCATAAAGGAAAGTTTGCAAGTATGATTTATCAACTTTACAAACAGATGAAGGAAGGAAAAAATCCAAGATTGTTTAAATGGGGAGAGCAAAAAAGAGATTTTGTATATATAAGAGATGTTGTAGATGCAACAATCTTAGCAAAAGATGCCCCTATATCTACAGTTTATAATGTAGGTAGTGGTAAGGCTAGGTCTTTTAATGATGTTGTTAGAATACTAAATGAGGCTTTAGGTACTGACTACGAAGTGGAATATTTTGACTGTCCTTATGATTTTTATCAGGTTTTTACAGAAGCCGATATGTCAAAAATAAAAAAGGATTTAGGTTTTGTTCCTAAATACTCGTTAGAAAGGGGAATTAGAGAGTATGTATCTCTCTTAGAAAAATACCAGAGGTAGATTAGTTATGAATAATAATAACCAGAATAATAATCCATATATGGAAGGAATGCACTTTTTACAGAACGTAAAGGAAGAAACGGAGTTTGAGAGAATTTTAAAGATTTTAACTATACCTGCTAGAAGTGGTATATACATATCTAGAAAAGAGATTAGGGAAATTGGTTTATCTATGGGTGTGGAAATACCTGTTAAAGAGAGAAAGTTTATGCTGAAAGACCTATTTATATATGCAAAACAGTTTGGAACTTTAAAAGATTTTATAGATTTGCTTATAAATTTTACAGACAGAAAGATAAATGAGTATAGGGAGCTACAGGAAATATATCCTAAATCTAAACTACTTTTTGAAGGTTGGATTACAAGAGCAGAAAAATTGAAAAAATTTTTAGAAAAGATGAAATTCGAAATTGATATTTATAAAAATATGTAGGGTGGGGGAATGGGAAATAATTCAAACGGTTTATTACAATCTTTTATAAACAGATTTAACTTTGCAAAGAATGAAGAAGATTTACAGGCATTAGCTAAAGATATAGAAAATTTTCTTAAGATGAATAAAAATGAGGAAAATCTTAAGGTATTATTGGCTGATATATATACCTTACTTGATGAAAAAGATAAATTAAACAGATTGTTAAACACAATAAATATTTATCAATTGGATGAAGAGTTCAAGATTGGCTATATAGTTTTTCTATTTGATGTTGGTAATTTTGAAAAACTTTTGGATATTATACAGAATATAGATAAGTTAGAAATAAAAAAAGTAGAAAATCTTATAACAGTAAAGCTTATCTATATATCTATAGCGATAGAATACTTTAAAATTCCAGTTGTAGAGGAAGAAATTAAAGAAATTTATAAATTAGTCTTAAATGATACATACTATTTAAGCAAATTTATAACTAACTTTGATAAATTCTTATCTGCAGTCGTAGCTGTATCAAAGCTTGAGAATGTAGAGTATTTACTTTACAAAGTTTACCTATATCTTAAAGCGAAGTTATTATTAAAGGAAAATTATAAAAAAGGTTTAAAGATTGTTGAGGATATATTGGCTAATGTATCATCCAAATATCTAGCCTATTTTTCAGTATCCCTAGATGAAGAAAATATAGTTTTAGTTTTAGTTTTAGATGACCTTATATTTGATAGTGTGGAAGAATTTTTAGATTTTAGAATGAATTTAGAGAAAGAGATTAGAGAGAAATTTTCTTTAAACTTTCCATCTTTTCCAAAGTTTACTGTTAGTATTCCTAATCCAATAATAGAAGAGTGTGAGGAGTGTTAAGATGTTAGCTGAACATTATATACAATTAGCCGATAGTTTAGTTTCTTCAAATTTGGGAGTTAATAAAATTACAGCCTATAAAACGGCAATAGAAAGATACTACTATGGTTCATTTCTAGCCTGTAAGGAGACTTTACTTGAGGCGATTTATCCTTATAGAGAGAAGGATTTATTAAATAGAAATGTTCACTCAATAGTTAAAAGAATATTTTTACATAGCAACCTTTATCAAGTCGCATCTCTTTTAGAGGAATTAAAGGCATTGAGAAATGAAGTTGAGTATAATCCTGCATTTGTACCAACAGATTATGACGTTGAGTTATCAAAAAGGTATGCCTATGAAATATTCTCTATACTTGAGGAAATAAATGAAGAAAATATTGAAAGTTTAAAAAATGCCTATTTATCCTTAAGAGTTTAAAAGGAAGAATTAATCTAATTTCATTCCTACGAATATAGCAATAACAACTAATATCATAAAAAAGCCTACCATAAAAAATAATTTCTCCATTTCTCCTATCCTTTTTAGATATATATGTTTTAATGATAATTTTTTTCTTCCAAGATTACAAGATTTTGAATAATTTAACTGTAATCTACTATTTTAATCAATTAGAACAGATAAACTGAATTTAATTTCCAAATTGGCATTAAATAGATTATAAAATCTTAAATTTAATGGCTATTTTAGAAAATTTATTAACCAAATATAAATGAGAAATGTTTAAAAATATTGGAGATATTTATAGAAAACCTGTTAAGTGGAGGCGGGGGGAATCGAACCCCCGTCCGAGAACGGCCGTAGCACGGGCTTTCTACAGGCTTAGCCTGTGTTTTGGCTTTCACCTGTGGCGACCCCACAGGCAGGGTATCCACAGGCTATCCCCTCTAAGATTTCAGGAAATACCCGAGGGGAGAAGGTATTTCCCTAACCCGTGTATCTGTCCCCCTTCTTGAGCCCACGGGTAAGCTCAAGAGGAGGTCGCTGCATTAATTAAGCAGCGAGAGCGATTTCACGTTCGGGAATTGTTTGCCGTTGGTTTTTTACGGAGTATCCTTCTCCGGCCTGCACACCCGGCTTTACCGTTCCCGTCGAACCCATTTCGCCCCCTTATTCCGTTGCGATATATTAATATATCCAAATTAACAATTTTGTCAATTAATTTCTAAATATTTTTTTATAATTTCTTTTAGCTTTTTTCCAAACTTATTTTCAGGAACAAATATTATACCTATCTCATTCTTACCTAAAAAATCCCCTAAATCTTTTTTACTAAACAGTTCAAAATAATCACCGTTATACTTAAAAAGAATATTTCTTTTTGTCCTTTTAGATATATCTTTGGCTAATATCAAGAAACCTTTTTTATTTGCTTTTAACTCTTTCAATGTATCATCAAAACCTATCTTTATTATTCTACTTCGCCAACCTATTTGTAAAAGATTTATAATTTGCTTTTCTAACTGTTTTACTACATCCATAATGTTTATATTAAATCTATTCTTTATCTTTTCTTTTCTCTTTACTAGACAGGAAGGACATATATAAAAGCCCCTACCGTACTTTTCTTTATAAACAGCTTTACCATTCTCATAACTAAATCTTATAAGGTTTCCCTTATAACTTTTTTTTTACATATTACACAAGTTCTAATAGGATTAGCCATTTTCTTTTGCCAGTTGTTGTAATTTTTCAAAATCTTCTTCGCTTAATATATCAATATGCCAACCTGTAAGTTTATGGGCTAACTTAGCATTTACACCACCTTTTCCTATAGCTAAAGATAGCTCATTTTTAGGAACTGCAACCTCTATTCTCTTTTCGCTTTCAAAAACTTTCCATTTTTTTGGATGGGCAGGAGATAAAGCTCTAATGATGAATTTGGCAGGGTCAGGATGCCATTCTATAACATCAATTTTTTCATCTGACAACTCCATAGAAACATTTTGAATTCTCTTTCCTTTAAGACCGACCACAACACCTACAGGGTCTATATTCTTATCTTTTGTCCAAACTGCAACTTTTGCCCTATCTCCCGGTTCTCTAGCCACTGCCTTGACCTCTATTTCCCCTTCTTGCACCTCAGGAACTTCTATCTCTATCAATCTTTTTAAGAAGTTAGGATGTGTCCTAGATAGTATTACTAACGGTTTTTCCCTGTCTAAAGGTTTTATATATCTTTTAACCTTTCCTTTTTCATACACAGGATAAGAACCATCTTTTATAACTTTTAGTATTAAAGCCCTTATTCTATCACCTATTCTATACTTTTCTTTCTTTATCTGCTCTTCCTCAGGAAGTATAGCCTCCAATCTACCTAAATCTACGATAATATCATTACCTTCAAATCTTCTTACCGTACCTGTTATAACTTTCCCCTCTATATCTTTAAATTCCTTAAACAGTATGTTTTTCTCTACTTTAGCTATTTTTGACGATATAACATCTTTTGCTACAGTCAGAGCTATTCTACTTAAACTTTCCAAGTCTAACGGTACATAAATATACTTACCTACTTCTGCCTTAGGGTCTATCTTCTTTGCTTCAGATAGTGATATATCCCTTTTAGGATTTTCTACAAACGGGGTTACTTTTTTCTTTAATAAAACTTTTAACTCATCATTTTCTTTATCAAAATTTACAAAAACATTATTTTTATATCCAAATTCTTTTTTTACAGCAAGTTTTATACCATCTATTAAAGCCTTCTCAACGACTTTTTCAGGTACATTCTTTTCTTTAGCTACCAATTCTATAACATTTTTTAACTTTACTGACATTTTTCTTCCCCTTATATTCTTTTTTAATCGTTAAGTCTAGCCTTAGATATATTATCTAAATCTATTTTTATTAATTTATCATTATCCTTTATTAAAACTTTATCATCTTCTAAACCTTCTAAAACACCAGTAAAAACATTTTTCTTATCCATCGGCTCCTTTAACACAATTTTAATATTCCTTCCTTTAAAGATTTCATATTCTTCTTTATTCTTCAGTTTTCTATTTAAGCCGGGTGAAGATATTTCTAATATATATGAATAAGGTATTAAATCTTTATTATCTAATAATTCTCCTAATCTTCTACTGACTATTTCACACTGTTTAATAGTTGTTCCTTTAGGGTCATATATGTACACTCTTAAAATAGGTCTATTTTCTTTGGTAAACTCAATATCAACAAGTTTTAAATCCAACTCATCAAGTATAGGAAGTATTAATTTTCTTACTTCTTCTACAACATCCATCATTTTCTCTATGCTCCTTTTTTGTTTTGAATTATAAAGATTTAGGAAATTAGATTATACATAAATCAAGTTAAGAATAAAGTTAAATCTTCCTTTGACTTAATTCAAGATTACAGATTGGATTACATTTTAATAGATAAAAGTTAAAATATTAATAATCAAATTTTATACAGTTAGGAGAAAAAATTGAGATTTGGTGTAGCAGTTTATCCGGGGTCAAATTGTGATTATGATACTTACAGAGTTATCAGGGATATATTAAAGGAAGATGTAGAGTTTATAAACTACAGAGAGACAGATATAGATAAGTTTGATTGTATAATTCTGCCCGGTGGTTTTTCTTTTGGAGATTATTTAAGACCGGGGACTTTAGCATCTCATACACCTTTAACTAATACTTTAAAAGATTTTGCTAAAAAAGGAAAGTTGATTATAGGAATATGTAATGGATTTCAGATATTAACGGAAGCTCATCTACTACCGGGTGCTTTAATGCCTAATGTTAACGGTAAATTTGTCTGTAAACCTCAATATTTAAGGGTTGAAAATACTGATACACCATTTACAAATCAGTGTAAAAATGGACAGGTTTTAAACATTCCTATTGCCCATCACGACGGTAATTATTTTGTAGATGAAGATACACTAAAGGAGATGGAAGACAACGGACAGATTTTATTAAGATACTGTGATAAGAACGGCAATATAACTGAAGAGGCAAATCCTAACGGCTCATTAAAGAATATTGCAGGAATAACAAACAAGGATAAAAATGTTTTTGGATTGATGCCTCATCCAGAAAGGGCTTCAGAGGGTATTTTAGGCTCAACAGACGGTTTATATATTTTAAAATCTATATTGAACTCTGTATAAGGAGAAATAAGTATGCTTAAAGCTATAAGAAGTCTCTTTATACTTTTAATTTTTACTACTCTTTCTTTTGGATACGACAAACTGCAGGTTTCCAGTAATAGCTTTAAGAACGGACAGTATCTACCTGTCAAATATACCTGTGATGGTAAAAATATATCTCCAAATATTAATTGGGAAAAGTTCCCTAAAAACACTAAAAGCTTTGTGTTAATAACTGTTGACCCAGACGCTCCAATAGGAACATTTACACATTGGATTGTTTACAATATTCCTAGAAATATAAACAGTTTACCTGAAGGATTTCCTAAAAAAGCGGATGTAAACGGAATAAATCAGGGAATAAACGATTTCGGATATATAGGATACGGTGGTGCTTGTCCACCTAAGGGAGATAAACCACACAGATATTATTTTAAAGTTTACGCTTTAGACATAGAAAAGATAGACTTACCGCCACAAATGGCAAATAGGCATAATATAGAAAAAGCTATAAAAGGACACATCTTAGGAGAAGGTTATATTATGGGATATTATAAGAGATAGAGCTTTAGATTAAATAAATCCTAGATACTGTTTAAAAAATATATATTTGTGGTTTAATAATCATTTTATTTAATTGATTTACAGCAATTTGGAAATTAAATTTAGTTAATTTATTCCAAAAAGAATTTACTTACATATTGAATTTTTAATCTCGTTAGTATTTTAAATCAGTTTTGATATTAATTAACGTCTATTAAACTTTAAAGGAATTAAAACAAGGAAATTTAACAGAAATATAAAAAAGAAAGCTATCAGATAGTAATAATTTGATTTCACAACGCTTAATATAAATCCTACAAATAATGGAGTATGACCTATAATTAACAGCTTTTTGTAAAGATTTAACTGCCAAAAATTTCTCCTTTTAATAATTCTAAATAGAAATAAAAAAGCTGGAAGAATAGATAAAGAAAAAATTAAAAGTAAATCAATATAACTGTAATCTAAACTAGCTTTTCCTTTACCTATTATTATGAATGCCAAACCGAAATATATTAATCCACTGTTTAAAAAAATAAAGTAGTATTTACGAAAAGGTATTATATTTTTTTCCATATTTACTATGTTTTGTTAAATAAATCTCCATATCTCCGAATTTTTGAACATTCGTTAATTATTTTCTCATAAGCCTTTAAAAGCTCTTTTCCAGCCTCAGTAAGTTTAGAACCTCCCCCTGCAACACCTCCCCGTTTCTTCTCCAGGATAGGATAGCCTAACCTATCCTCCATATGTTTAATTAATGTCCAAGCCTTTTTGTAAGAGATACCAAGCTTTTTGGATGCTTTGTTAATAGAACCTTCTGTTTCAATAGCTTTTAAAAGCTGTTCTCTTGCAGAACTAAAAACAACCTCTCCATCCCTCTCAATCCAAACTTTAAACTTTACTTCAAAACCCATATCACAAACCCCCAAAATAAAAAGCTTTTATTTTATCCCCTATTAATATATATATACTTCCAGCTATAGCTAAATAAGGTCCAAAAGCAATTTCATACTCTCTTATGTTTTTATTGGAATTAACTGCATATCCGGCAAATGCAACAATTAAAGCAAGTAGGGAACCTATAAATATTGTAAAAATTGCTCCAAAAACACCTACAAAACTACCTATAAAAACTAAAAGCTTAACATCTCCCATACCTAACGCATCTATATTCTTTACCTTTTCATAAAAGAAAGCAATTGCGAATAATAAACCACCTCCAACTATAGAACCTGCTAAAGCGTCTAATAACGTCATATCAGGTCTAAAGTATGTGTAAATTATACCTAATAAAAACCCTATAACATTAATTTCGTTAGGTATTATTTTATGTTCTAAATCAATAAAAGATAAAGCTATCATTAAAGCTAGGAAAGAGAAGATAAAAAAGTAATCTATTAAAGCCATTTTATTTATTTGATTGTTTATAAACAAATATTTACTCACTTTTAAGTATGCCAATACAGACGCAAAACCTGTTAATATTTCTACAATTGGATACTGTAAAGATATTTTAGATTTACAGTTCCTACATCTCCCTTTAAGTAAAAAATAGGATAAAATAGGTATGTTATCGTAAGCTTTTATTCTTGCTTCACAGTTAGGGCAGATTGAATAAGGTGGATTAAAAATACTTCTCTTTTCTTCTCTAGGTAAAGGTAATCTGTATATTAAAACATTTAAAAAACTTCCTATAATACTTCCAAAAATAAAGGCAAAAATCAAAAATAAAAAGTTTATATCCTGCATATCCTTACCTTATTTAATTATTATTTTCGTTTAACTCTTTTAAATTTTCTGCTTCTTTCTCAACTTCCTCTTTTAATTTTTTTCCTGTTTTTACTAAAAAATGGATTTGATAAACTGTAAAACCTGCAAATAGGGATAAAATACCAATTATTTTTCCTAATAAGCCTGCTATTAGAAATGCGATAATGGGAATTGGAAGTCTAAAAAGTAAACTTTTTATCAGTTTTGCCTTTGTTATATTTTCTACCTGTAAACTTTTTATCATATGGGAAAAGTATAAATGTGATACGAGAATACCTGCAAAAAAAAGAGGAATATAAATTATAAAAATCTTTATCAGCATACAATTCCTCAAGAAGTTATTTTAATAGATAAAATATATTTTTATATAAAAAAAGTAAATAGGTATTTACCAAACCTTAAAAATCTACATTCCTATAATGTGATAACCTGCATCTACATAAATAATCTCTCCAGTTATACCTGAAGCCAAATCTGAACATAAAAATAATGCAGTTTTTCCCACTTCATCTATACTAACTGTCCTTTTAAGTGGAGACCTTTCCTCTGCTATTCTTTGTATATTGGAAAAATTGCTTATGCCTGAAGCGGCTAAGGTTTTGATTGGACCTGCAGATATTGCATTAACCCTTATACCTTTCAATTCTCCCAAATCTCTAGCTAAGTATTTAACAGATGCTTCCAAGCCTGCCTTTGCAACACCCATTAAGTTATACGTAAATATTACCTTTTCTGACCCGTAATAAGTTAAAGTTAAAAGATTACCACCTTCATTAAAAATTGGTAAAAACTCTCTGGCTATAGCGGTGAAGGAATAAACACTTATATCCATTGCCTGCAAGAATGACTGTCTATCCACTTTGTAATAGTAATCTTTTAGATACTCTTTATTGGCAAAGGCTATTGAATGAACAATAATATCTATGCTTCCCCATTTTTCCTTTACAAAGCCAACTAAATTTTTTATATCCTCATCTGAACTGACATCACATTTTTCAATAAAAGATACATCTATTTTAGTTGCTATCTTTTCCAATCTCTTTTTTATCTTATCATTTTGATAGGTTAATCCGATTTCTGCACCATTTTCATAAAAAGCCTTCGTAAGCTATACTTTTGTCATTAGCCACACCCATAATTAAAGCTTTCTTCCCTTTTAACAATTCCATTAAAAACCTCCATTAAAATATGTAAAAAAAATTAAAATTAAATTTATCATAAATTTATCAATTGAAAAATCAATGAACTAAAAAGATATATAATTAACATTTATGTATACAAAAATATAAGGTTGCCAGTCTAAATTTAGGATATTATATTTAATCTCATAATAAGGTAAGCCTTTTGTTTTATGTGCAAATAAACAGGATTTACCTGATGCTATACCTGTACATATTCTTCATAAAGAATTAGGATTGAATGACACTATTCCTATATTTCCTTGTATAGCTAAAGATAAATCCTTAAGTTTACAAACTTTTAAAAGAATTATCAAAGAATTTAAAATGTGTAAATATAAATATCTTTAAACTTTAATTTTAATCATCTTTTTATAAACTTTAAAAACTTTATAGGATGTACAGAGCAGTTGCTCTAAACCGTAAAAAACTATAAAATAAGTAATACTATGGAGCGTAAATTGTTAACTATAAAAAATATAAAAGAGCTTTATGGGATAAGCAGAATAACTCTCATAAATTGGGAAAAAAAGGGATTATTAAACCCAATAAGAACTCCCGGTGGTCAAAGGAGATACAGAAAAGAAGATATAGAAGAGTTATTGAATTTGAAAG
>QNZF01000036.1 GCA_003978485.1 Persephonella sp. | reverse complement strand
AAAAATATTTATAAAAGAATAATGGTTATTTAGCTTATTCTATTTCCAAGTAGCCTGTTAATAATATACAAGAGAATATCTGCAAATGCAACCTTTTTGCATCAACCCTCCAGTAATGCAAATATATTTTCTGTTATATTCTCGGAAATCAGCTTGTATCAAGGGTTTACGCAGAAAATATATTTCTATTAAAAATGCAAAGCTTAATAGTTATTATTATTAATAAGAAATGCCGAGAGATTTAACAAATTAAAAACTCTTCCTTTCCATTTATGCTTTTTGCCATAAGGATTAATAAAAAGTTATATTTAAATTTATTAAATTAGCCTGTGGTTAGGTAATGATAATTGATAAATTGGAAAGAAATATTTAGAGAAATAAAAAAATATAAAAAAGAGTTAATTTTAGGTCATATATTTGCCTTTTTAGCAATTATTGTAAGTGTTCCAACACCTTTAATTCTACCTTTACTTGTAGATGAAGTTTTATTAGAGAAAGAAGGAATATTTATTCATACATATGAAAAGATTTTCGGAAAAGGAGACACATTAAGCTATGTTTTTACTGCATTAATAATAGTTTTATTGATGAGATTTTTCTTTTTTATATTTTCTGCCATACAAGTAAAAATTTTTACAACCATTTCAAAGGATATTACATACAAAATTAGAAAAAAAGCTTTACAGCATTTAGAAAAAGTATCTATGGCTGAGTATGAAACGATAGGAACGGGGGCAGTAGTATCCAAAGTTATAACAGATATAAATACGATAGACGATTTCATTGGTAAAACGGTTAGTAAACTAATCATTTCTGTATTTATGATAATAGGAATAGCAACAGTTTTAATAATAATAAATTGGAAGTTAGGGCTGTTAATCGTTTTATTAAATCCTGTAGTTATTTATATAACCACTAAGATAGGTAGGAAGGTAGGTAAGTTAAAAGCATTAGAAAATAAAAAGATTGAAAAATTCCAAGAGTATTTAACTGAAACTTTAGAGTTGTTTTGGCAAATAAGAGCATCTAACAAAGAAAAAGATTTTATAGAAAAAATAATAAAATTAGCAAAAGATTTAAAAGATGCGTCTATTGAGTTTAATTGGAAGAATGAGGCAGGAAGTAGATTATCTATGTTTGTTTTTTTAGCAGGATATGAACTGTTTAGGTCGGTAAGTATTCTTTTTGTTGCTTATTCCGAGTTAACGATAGGCTTAATGCTAGCTATTTTTGGCTATCTTTGGGTTATGATTACACCTGTCCAAGAGCTTTTAGCTATCCAATACGCTTTCCACTCTGCAAATGAAGCTTTAAAAAGGGTTAACAGTATATTTAGTATGAAGGTTGAACCTGATTATCCACATTTAGAAAATCCATTTAAAGATGAAAAAACAGTTTCTATTACATTAAAAAATGTGTGGTTTAGCTACGATGGAATTAATTATGTTTTAGAAAATATAAATATGAATATAGGAAAAGGGAAAAAAATAGCTATAGTTGGTGCGTCAGGTAGTGGAAAAACAACTTTAGCAAATATAATTGTAGGTTTTTATCCTATCTCAAAGGGAAGGATTTTATATAACAACATTCCTGTGGAAAGAATAGGTTTAGATATTGTTAGGGATAATGTTTATTTAGTATTACAAAATCCAATGTTATTTAACGATACATTAAGATTTAATCTAACTTTAGGTGAGAATATTCCTGAAAACAAAATTTGGGAAGCTTTAGAAATTGCCCAATTAAAAGATTTTGTTAAAAATTTACCAGATAGATTGGATACTTATGTTGGTAAAAACGGAGTAAGACTTTCTGGTGGTCAAAAACAGAGATTAGCTATAGCCAGAATGATTTTAGCCAATCCTAAAGTCGTAATATTAGATGAAGCCACATCAGCCTTAGATGTTAAAACAGAAACAAAATTAATAAAAGCTTTAGAGGAATATTTACAAGAAAAGACTGTTATATACATAGCTCATAGGTTATCAACAGTTAGAAAGGCAGATTATATATATGTATTAGACAAGGGTAAAATTATAGAGGAAGGAACACACGAAGAATTGATGAAAAGAGAAAGCTTATACAGTTCTTTTTACCAGTTTTTCTGTAAAACATAAAATATAGGCTAAGTTAAATATTTGATAATTCTGTTTATAGTATAATTTACGAAAATAAAATATAAAGGTAGGTTAAATGCCATACATAGTTAGAGTTAGGAAAGAGTTCCAATCTGCCCACTTTTTAACAGATTACCATGGAAAACCTGAGCCATTGCATGGTCATACTTGGATGATTGAAGTTTTTATTAAAGCTGATAAATTGGATAAAGGAGGAATGGGATACGATTTTGTAGAAATAGATAAATTTTTAGATGAAATTTTACCTAATTACAAATGTATGAATGATATTTACGATTTTTCACCAAGTGCTGAAAATTTAGCAAAATATTTTTATTACAAAATTAAAGAAAAATATCCATCTTTACAAAAAGTTGTCGTATGGGAAACTAAATACGGAGGAGCTGAATACTATGAATAGTAATTTATTACAGATTGTATTCCATGTAATAATCAATCCAAAAATAGGCTGGAAGTATTTAGAAGAGTATTACGAAGAAAGGGGAAAAAGATTAGATTTAAAGGAAGAATTTGAAAAGTATAAACATATATATTTCCTAACATTTATATTCGCCTTATTCCCAGCATTAGGACACTTTTTAGGAATGACAGTATTTAAAAATCTGTATATACCTGATGAAATGTTAGAGTATTTAAAAAACGAGCCAAACGGTCAGCAAACATTAATCTATTTGGAAAGATTAAAAGAGATTATGTATGCAGGGGATTTAAAAAAAATATTGATGCTCGTAGGTATGTATTATGTAGCAGAATTCTTTAGACCAATTATACTTGGTGCTTTAGTCTTCTTTTTGGGCGGTTCATTTGGTGGAGAAAAAAATCCTTATAAAGCCTTCTCTATAGCTGTAATAGCTTTAGTGCCTTCTTGGATAGCTAACTTTTTCATATTTTATAACTCTCTATTTACAGCTGTAATAATATTCCTAGCAACATTTTATACTGTTTATTTAGTGTTCATAGGTGGAGAGAAAATCCTAAAAATTCCTTCAGAAAATTCAAAAAATTTCCAATTTGCGATAGTATTGGGGCTATTATACCTTATCATAAGTGCTGTATTTGGAGGAATTTTAGTACAAACCATAGCCAGCAAAATTATATTTTTATAATTGGAGTACTTAAGTATGGATAGAAAGGAAAAAATATTAGATATACTAAAGGAAAGAGAAAAAATATCGGTAAAAGAGTTAAGTAGAATATTCAAAGTTTCAGAAATGACGATTTATAGAGATATTAGAGAGTTAGAGAATAGTGGAAAGTTAAAAAGAAAGTATGGAGTTGTTTATCTAAATAAAGAGGATAAATCTAAAAATTTTGTAATTAAACAATGTCCTGTATGTGATAAACCTATAACACGACCTAGACCTTATAAGATAATATTAGAAAATGATGAAACTGTAGAGGCTTGCTGTGAACATTGTGGATTGTTTTTACACCAAAAATATAGGGAACAACAAGTAAATGCCATAACCTATGACTTTATAACAGACAGCCCTATTACAGCCTTTGATGCCTACTTTGTGGTTGGTAGTGAAGCTGTTCCTTGCTGTAGCCCAAGTGTTATACCTTTTTCAACTAAAGAAACAGCTTTGAAGTTTCAAAAAGGTTTTGGTGGAGAGGTTTTGGATTTTGTAGAAGCTTACAATAGGCTCACTAAAAGGATAAAAATAGAGATTAATTCAATAAAAAAGAAAAATTAATTAATATCCAATTTTCTTCAATTTCAACTTAAAATAAAAGTTAATAATTATTAATTTAGTGAGGATAATTTATGGATTATAAAATTAGAACTTGGCCAGATAAAATTCTTAAACAAAAGATGAAAAAGGTGGATTTTTTTGATGAAAGACTGGAAGATTATATCCAAAATATGTATAGAGTTATGTATGAAGAAGATGGAGTAGGTCTGGCGGCAAATCAGATAGGTATACCGTATCAGATTATAGTTATAGACACTACAAAGAGAGATAAAAAGGGGGAAGATAAAGAAGAAGGTATAAAGTTAGAGTTAATTAATCCAAAAATTATTCATAAGGAAGGGAATGTCCAATCAACAGAAGGATGTTTAAGTTTTCCGGGAATTCAAATAACTATACCTAGGGCTGAGAAGGTAAAGGTCGTAGCCCAAGATATAAACGGAGACGAAATAGAGATTGAAACAGACGGATTTTTAGCTATAGTTTTACAACACGAAATAGACCATATAAACGGTATACCATTTATAAACTATCTATCACCTGTAAAGAAAAAACTAATATTAGAAAAATATATGAAGCTGAAGAAAGAGACTTCTAGGAGAAAAAATTAATGTTCCCAAATTTAATAAAAATAGGAGATTTTACAATACATACCTACGGCGTGATGGTTGCCTTAGGTATGATTTTCGCCTATCTTTCCGTTCTCTACTTCTCAAAGATAGAAGGTCTAAAACAGAAGTATGTAGAAAATCTATTTATATACAGTGTTATTGGTGGAATAGTAGGAGCTAGAATTGCTTATGTTTTAGAGCATAAAGATGAGTTCAAATCTTTATATGATGTTATAGCAATTTGGAAAGGTGGTATAGATTGGTTTGGAGCTTTTATAGGAGGAGCAGTTATATTAATTTTTTTAATAAAAAAATATAAACTTCCAGTTTTAAAAATTGGAGATATAGCAGGAATATCAATAGTCTTAGGGCATGCTTTCGGTAGAATAGGTTGTACATCTGCAGGATGTTGCTACGGAAAACCTGTTCCTGAAAATTCCCCATTCAGAGACATAGCCATCGTATTCCCGAACAATCCAGATACAGTAGCACCTTCAGGTGTTCCATTATATCCAACCCAACCTGCAGAAGCAATAGGTAATTTTTTAATATTTTTTTTCCTATTTTTCATCTATAAAAGAAAAAAATTTGACGGTCAGATTTTAGCTTTATATCTAATTCTGTATGGAATAGAAAGATTTTTATTGGAGTTTTGGAGGGGAGTAACTCCACCATTACCTATAATAAACCTGACGTGGAACCAGTTAATCTCGTTAGGTATGGTATTAATCGGATTTGGATTAATAATCTATAAGATAAAAATTGTTAAAACATCTTAAACATATAAAAAAATTTTTATGCTAAAATTATTTGGCTTTAATTAAGCACATCCCCTTTGACATAAGGGTTGCCCTTGTGGTTTAGGGGATGGAAGAATAAAAAACCCTTAAAGGAGGTAAGATTTATGCCTTTTGAGATTACTATGAGAGAATTACTGGAAGCAGGTGTTCACTTTGGACACCAAACGAGAAGATGGAACCCTAAAATGGCACCTTACATCTTCACAAAGAGAAATGGAATTCACATTATAGACCTAGCAAAAACAATTCCACTCTTTAAAATTGCATGGGAATTCGTTAGGGATGAAGTGGCTAACGGAGCTACAATTTTATTTGTAGGAACAAAAAAACAAGCACAGGCGGCTATTGAAGAGCAGGCACAGAGATGTGGAGCTTACTATATTAACGAAAGATGGCTAGGCGGATTATTAACAAACTTCCAAACAGTTAAAAAATCTATTGAAAAGCTGAAAAAGTTAGAAAGAATGGAAGCTGAAGGAGCTTTTGATATTCTTCCTAAAAAAGAAGTTGTTAAACTGAAAAAGAAAAAGGAAAAATTAGAGAAATATTTAAAAGGAATTAAAGATATGGAAAGAGTTCCTGACATTATTTATGTAGTTGATACAGTTAGAGAAGAAATTGCAGTTAAAGAGGCTAAAAAATTAGGAATTCCAGTTGTAGCAATTGCAGATACAAACAGCGACCCTGATTTAATAGACTATCCTATACCGGGAAATGATGATGCTATAAAAGCTATAAATCTTATAACTACGAAAATAGCAGATGCTGTTTTAGAAGGAAAATCTTTAAGGGAAAGTGAGGCTAAAGGTGGAGAAGAGTTAGAAGATGTTGAAAAGGAAATGTTAGAGAGGGCAAAAGAGCAGGGAATTATTGAAGAAGAAAATGAAAAAACTAATAAGGAGGAGAAGTAAAAGATGGCAGTAGATGCTAAATTAGTTAAAACTTTAAGAGAAATGACAGGAGCAGGTATTTTAGATTGTAAAAAAGCTTTAGAAGAGACAGGTGGAAACCTAGAAGAAGCAGTTGAATTATTGAGAAAAAAAGGAATAGCTAAAGCGGCAAAAAAAGCTGGGAGGGAAACAAAAGAAGGTATCGTTCACGCTTATATACATGGTGGTGGAAGGGTAGGAGTTCTATTAGAGCTTAACTGTGAAACAGACTTCGTTGCTAGAAATGATTTATTTAAAGAGTTGGCAAACGAATTAGCATTACAAATTGCGGCAATGAGACCTAAATATGTAAGTAGAGAAGATATTCCTAAAGAAGTTATAGAAAAGGAAGGAGAGATAATA
Organism: Persephonella sp.; assembly: GCA_003978485.1. Taxonomy (GTDB): domain Bacteria; phylum Aquificota; class Aquificia; order Aquificales; family Hydrogenothermaceae; genus QNZC01. The sequence goes on along the minus strand of QNZF01000036.1, from coordinate 15,911 downwards.
AGAGAGGCGGCATTAGCTGAAGGAAAACCACCACACATAGCAGAGAAAATAGCTGAAGGTAGACTGGAAAAATTCTTTAAAGAAGTATGTTTATTAGAGCAACCATACATAAGGGATGATAAGAAAACTATAGAGGAGCTTATAAAAGAGTATATAGCTAAAATTGGAGAAAATATAAAAGTATCAAGATTTTGTAGATACGAAATAGGTGAAGGTATATAATCCTTCCTTTTTTTCTTTATACTAATCCTTTTAATTGGCGGGGTAAAAAATTGGCACTGAAGTACAGAAGGATTTTATTGAAATTATCAGGTGAAGCCCTTATGGGCAATCATGAGTTCGGTTTAGACCCTTACTTTATAAATGAGCTTGCAGATGATATAAGGGAAGTTTATGAGTTGGGTGTTGAGATAGCTATTGTTGTAGGTGGAGGGAACATATTTAGGGGAATGAACGGTTCACAGATAGGATTAGATAAAGCTACCGCCGATTATATGGGGATGTTAGCAACCGTTATGAACGCGTTAGCTCTACAGGATATATTGGAAAGTAAAGGAATGCCAACAAGGGTAATGTCTGCAATAGAGATGAAACAGATAGCAGAACCTTATATAAGAAGAAAAGCAATAAGACACTTAGAAAAAGGTAGAATAGTAATATTTGGAGCAGGAACAGGAAATCCATTCTTTACCACAGATACGGCAGGTGCATTGAGAGCAACAGAGATTAAGGCTCAGGTTTTCCTAAAAGCTACAAAAGTTAACGGTATTTACGATAAAGACCCTGTTAAACATAAAGATGCTAAACTTATAAAAGAAATATCCTTTGATGAAGCAATTAGAAAGAATATAAAAGTAATGGATCAAACTGCATTCACATTATGTAAAGAGAACAACCTACCTATAATAGTTTTTTCCATTAAAGAAAGAGGTAATCTAAAAAAGATTGTTCAAGGGGAAAATATCGGTTCAATAGTTAAATAAAATATATTTTTCCTTTTCTTGATTTTATTCTCTCTAAAAAATAAAATCCTTTATAAGAAATCTGAAGTAAGGATACAAGAAGTGGAAGATATAAAGGAAAATTTAGAAAAAATTTGGGAAAAAATAAAACTTTCTGCTGAGAAAGTTAATAGAAAAGCTGAAGATATAATTCTTTTGGGAGCATCTAAAAATCAACCTGTAGAGAAGATTATACAGGCTTATAAAGTAGGTTTAAAATACTTTGGTGAGAATAAAGTACAGGAAGGAATAAAAAAGATAGAAAATTTACAAGAAAGTTATCCAGATATACATTGGCATTTTATAGGTGGCTTGCAAACAAATAAGGTGAAGTACGCAGTTAAATATTTTGAACTTATACATTCTGTTGATAGAAAAGAGCTTGCCGATGAGATAGACAAAAGGTCTAAAAAGATTAATAAAGTGCAGGACTGTTTAATAGAAGTAAATATAGGTGATGAGGAAAGTAAATACGGAGTTAAAATAGACGATTTAGAAGAGTTATATGAACATTGTTTAAATAAGACAAATATAAACATTTTAGGTTTAATGTGTATACCGCCTTATTCAGATAATCCTGAGAACTCCCGTAAATATTTCGTAAAATTGAGAGAATTAAAGGAAAATTTAGAAAGAAAATTTAAAAAAAAGTTGCCACATCTTTCAATGGGTATGTCTGCAGACTTTCATATAGCAATAGAGGAAGGAGCAACTATAGTAAGAGTTGGTACGGCAATATTTGGCGAAAGGAAGTATTAAAAACTATTTTAATCCGATAAAAACCTCTTTAAATCTTTATCAGGTGGTCTTTTCTCAAATTCATTATGTGTATATATGCAAATTAAAACAATCTCCTTTTTTTGCCTATTAACTTTATATATTAATCTGCCTTGAGATAAAGAACCTTTATAGTTTGGTAAATTAAAATAATATTTTCTTAATTCTTCATTTTCTTCTAAACTACCTTTAGGAGCTGGTTCTAGTTTAGAATTTGGAATATTCGGATTTAAAGTTAACTGATAAAGAAAATCTCTAAATAAAGATAAAAATTTTTCTTTTCCCTTTACATCTTTTTTATAATACTTTTTTTTTATAATACTTTTTTAAAAATTTTTCCAATTGAGATTTAAAAGTTTTGGTTTGTCTTAGTGTCCAAAGATTTAATAAATTCATCTATATTTCCAATTGTTTCCGTATTATTATCTTTTAGTGCTTCTTTCAAAAATTTTCTATACTCTGGATTTTCTTGTTCAATTTTATCCGATATTAGATTTAGTAAATTATACATTTCATTTGCCAACTCTAAAACAGGCTGAAAACCATATTTTAATGTATATATGAATAAAGAAAAACTTCCTTTAAATTTTTCCCAAAATGTAAAATTCTTATCAACAAATTTATAATAATAATTGATTAATCTTTCTTTTTCTTCATCTGGTAAATTATCCCAATTTTTTTCAATTTTATACTGAAGCTCTTTTAGTTTTTCTAATAAAGAGTATATTTCCTTTTTTTCATTACTTTCATTATCTATTGGAATAGAAAAGATTGTAGCCATTATTATTAATCCAATTATAATTAATTATTTGTATAAAATAATATATTACAGTTTTTTTGCTACTTTCAATTATATTGCTTAGCCTTTAAAAACTTTAAAACTAAATTTGAAATATAAAAAATATAACTTATAATATTTTATTAGTGTTGCCCAGGTGGCGGAATAGGCAGACGCGCTGTCTTGAGGGGACAGTGCCCTTTATGGGCGTGCGGGTTCGACTCCCGCCCTGGGCATAAAAAATTTATTCAATCTTTTTAATCGCAATTAAACCTATTTAAAATTCCCTATTTAACTGTCAAATATTTTATATTTTAATATTTATGAAAAACATACTTTGGAGGAGATTTTAATGGCTGGACATAGTAAATGGCATAATATCAGACATAAAAAAGCTAAAATGGATGCTAAAAGAGGACAACTTTTTACTAAGTTAATAAGAGAAATTACAGTTGCTGCCCGTCAAGGTGGAGGAGACCCTGAATTTAATCCAAGATTAAGAATAGCTATAGAAAAGGCTAAGAAGGCAAATATGCCAATAGAGAATATAGAGAGGGCTATAAAGAGGGGAACAGGAGAACTGGAAGGTGTCCAATATGAAGAGATAGTTTACGAAGGATATGGACCTGAAGGAGTTGCGATAATAGTAGAATGTTTAACAGATAATAGAAATAGAACTACTGGGGAGGTTAGGCATATATTTACAAAATATGGTGGAAATTTAGGTGCTAACGGATGTGTTTCATTTATTTTTGAAGAAAAGGGAGTAATATACGTACCTAAAGATAAATACGACGAAGAAACTATATTTGAAAAGGCTATAGAGGCGGGAGCTGAAGATGTTATAACAGATGATAATGAATATTACGAAATAAGAACAGAGCCTAAAGAGTTTTATAACGTTAAATCAAATTTAGAAAAGGAAGGAATTGAAATAGAAAAAGCTGAATTAACTAGAATACCTACCACAACTGTAGAGATAAAAAATGAAGAAACTGCAGAAAAATTACTTAAATTATTAGACGCATTAGAAGAACAGGACGACGTTCAAAAAGTTTACTCAAACTTCAGTATGTCAGACAGTTTAATGGAAAAATTGGCAAAATAGATTATGAAAACTGTTTTAGGTATAGACCCGGGAAATTATAAAACTGGGTTTTCCGTTCTTTTAAAAGAAAATAATAGTTTAAAAATCTTGAAAGCTGGAGTAATAAAACCTGTAAGGAAAAAGCCACTCCATTTAAAACAGATATTTTCGGAATTGGAAAAAGTTATAAAAGAGTTTAATCCTGAGGAAATTGCATTAGAAAGTTCATTTTTTGGTAAAAATCCGCAAACATTAATAAGATTAGGAGAGATAAGAGGAATTATCCTATTGTTATCTGCCTTGTATGATATTCCAATATATGAATACACTCCCCAACAGGTAAAAAACGCCATTACAGGTTATGGCTGGGCTAAAAAGGAAGATGTGTTAAGTATGGTAGAAAGATTTTTAAATTTTAAACCTGAAAGTTTTGATGAAGCTGACGCAATAGCGATAGCTTTTTGCCATCTATTAAACAGCTAAAGGAATTAGTCTTATGGAGATAACAGCTTTACTGTTAGCAGGTGGTTTAAGTAAAAGAATGGGTAAAGATAAAGCATTTCTTATATATAAAGGTAAAACTTTTTTAAGAAATATATTAGAAAGTGTTCAACCATATGTGGACGAAATTATTCTTTCTATAAACAAATCTGAAGATTTATACTTAAAGGAATTAAAAGGTATTAATAAAAAGATAAAGTTTGTAAAAGATAGAGACATATATGGAGGTCCTTTAAATGCTATAGTGAGTTGTGCACCTGAGATTAACACAAAATACTTTTTTTTATTGACTGTGGATACTCCACTATTTAAGGGAGAATTAATACCTTTTTTAAAAGATAAAATATCAGATTACGATTGTGTAATACCTGTTGTAAACGGTAAGTATCAACCTTTAAACACTATTTATAACAGTAAATCTCTCTCTATAGCTAATCAGGTTTATGCAGTAGAAAAAAAAGACGCAATATTTGACTGGGTAAAAAGATTAAATATTAAATATATTTATGATGATGAGTTAAGAAAAATAGACAAAAATCTAGGTAGTTATTTTAGTGTAAATACACCCTATAATTATGAAACATTATTAAAATGCTATAATGATTGATAAGTTTTAAGATTACCTTAGGTTAATAGAATGAAAAATTTTTCTATGTTAAGAAAAATAAATTTTTACGAAACAGACGCACAAGGTTTTGTCCATCACTCTAACTATCCTAGATATTTTGAGGAGTTTAGAGGTGAATTTTTGGAAGAGTTAGGTCTTCCATACCATAAAATAAGAAATGATTTAAATATTGATATAGTATTAACTAAGCTAGAAATAAAGTATAAAAAGGCAGTAAAGTTTGGAGAGAAGATAAGAATAGATGGAAAGATAGAGATAAAAAATAAATATTTTTTTTCTTTTAATTATAAAGTTTTTGTAGATAATGAGTTAAGGACAGTAGGTTATACGGAACATTGCTGTATATCTATGAAAACTGGAAAGATTATATCTATTCCAAAAATAATACTAGACAAAGTTAAAAAATGAGTTGGCTTTATTTAAATTTCACAAAAATGTTTTATATTAATCAATAGGGGGAGTTTTTGAAGTATATTTTGGGTCGTCTTTAATTTTATAAGTTTTAAAATATACTTCGGAGGATTATTATGAAAAGTTTTAGCTATCTTTTAATAACCTTATTAATGTTTTCATTTGTAAATGCTTCTCCATTGGAAGATATGGAGTTAGAAAATGGTAAAAAGTTTAATAATAATGTTGCATTGAAAAAAAGGGTCAAAAAAACAAAAGTAAATGATGATATATTTTTTGTTATACATGTAGACACTAACTCTAATGAAGAAACTGAAGTTTACAATAGGAATGACGACAATGTTATAATCAAAGGTTTTAGAAATGGTATTAGAAGTTATATAAACATTTTCAGATAATTTTAAAAACTATCGTGTAATGGACAGGACGCATTTTCACTGTATATTCTGTTTATAAAACTGTTATTCTTTTTTTCTTCCCCAATAGTTGTAATACTGAAATGCCCCGGTAAAACAGTTGTTTCATCTGGCAATCTTTCTAAAAGTTTCTTTATACTAGCTCTTAAATTCTCTTCATTCCCAAATATTAAATCTGTTCTTCCTGCACTACCTTTAAAGAGTGTATCACCTGTTATCACTAAAGATATATTAGGTTCATATATACATATACTTCCGGGAGAATGTCCGGGGGTATGGATTATTTCAAAACTTAAATTACCAACATTTATAATATCCCCTTCTTTTAAAAATCTATCTGGAATTGGACAGGGATAGGCTTTTATTCTCTTTGCAAATCTTGAAAAAGGATTTTCAGTTAAAAAGAATAAATCTCCTTCATGGAGCAAAAACTGAGCATTGGGAAATTTTTCTTTGAAAAAACCCACATGTCCTATATGGTCTAAATGTGCGTGGGTCGCAATTATATATTTAAGGTTGAAATCTCCAAACTTTTCCATTTCTTTTAATATGACTTCACCTTCTGCTCCCGGGTCTATAAGAACAGCATCTTTAGTTTTTATACTTTTAATAAAAATACTGTTGGTTTTGAATAGACTAACAGGGACTATATCAATGAAAACATCTTCACCAATATTTAAATGTTTTATAGTTTTGTTTTTTCCAAACATATATATGTATCTCCATTATTTCCATCTTCCTTAGTAAATTTTACCTATTATGTAGAATTATTCTGCTTTATTAAATCCTTAAAAATATCTACCTTTGCACTTTGTATTAATTCTAACATATCCCGATTGTAAATTTTTTCATACTTTAGAGAACTAACTTCCCCATGTCCCGGAATTATCTGAGTTTCGTCTGGTAGTAATAGAAGTTTCTGTAAGCTTAATGCCAAATCTCTCTCACTTCCCCCGGGTAAGTCTGTCCTTCCTATGCTACCTTTAAATATAGTGTCACCTGTTATTAAAATTTGATAATCATTATCATAAAAACAAACACTCCCCGGTGAGTGTCCCGGTGTTTCTATTACATAAAAATTAAACCTTCCAAACTTTATAGTTGACCCTTCCTTTATCAAAATATCTGGCTTAGGACATTCTGCAGCTTTTAACAACTTACGAAAATTTGGAAAAAGCTCATTATTAATTAAGAAAGTATCCTTCTCATTTAGATAAAAAGGTGCATTAGGAAACTTACTTTTTAAATATCCAACCTGTCCGACATGGTCAATATGTCCATGGGTCGCAAGTATACCTTTTAACTCATATCCCTTTATCTCTTCTTCTATCTTATCCCCATCAGCCCCCGGGTCAATAACAAGAACTTCCTTTTTATTCTCATCAAATATCAAAATACAGTTCTCGAAAATAACTCCGGTGGTTATAATTTTTACAATCATTTTTTTACCTTCAATTTTGCTTTAAATATTTTTCATCAATTAAATTTGTAGTATAACTTCCATTTAGAAAATCTTTATCTGATAAAATCTTCAAATGGAAATCCTTTAAAGTTTTTAATCCCTCTATTTTTAACTCCTTTAAAGCCCTTTTACCCCTTCTAATAGCTTCCTCTCTACTATTTCCAAATACTATGATTTTCGCTAATAAAGAGTCGTAGTAAGCTGGAACTGTATAACCTTGATATATATGTGTATCTACTCTAACACCATAACCGCCGGGTAGGTATAACTTTTCAATCTTTCCAACATTAGGAATAAAATTTTCTGGGTCTTCTGCGTTAATCCTGAATTCTATAGCGTGAAATCTCTGTTTTATATCTTCCTGTTTTAACGTTAAAGGTTGACCGTCAGCTATTTTAATTTGCCAGGATACTATATCAACACCTGTTATAACTTCAGTTATTGGGTGCTCAACTTGAATTCTACCGTTCATCTCTATAAAGTAAAAATTCTTTTTCTCATCAACGATAAACTCTACAGTCCCCGCTCCAATAAAGTTAACTTCCTTTGCAAATCTTATTGCACTTTCCCCCATAGCTTTTCTCGTATCTTCATCTAGAAAAACAGAAGGGGCTTCCTCTAAAACTTTTTGATGCCTTCTCTGAAGGGAACATTCCCTTTCTCCTAGGTGTATAACATTTCCGTACTTATCAGCTAAAATCTGTATTTCTATATGTTTAGGATTTTCTATATACTTTTCTAAATACACTGTAGGGTCTCCAAAATTTCCTTCAGCTTCCCTTTCAGCTATAGGCAGAAGTTTTATTAACTCCTTTTCATTTTTAACTATTCTCATTCCTCTGCCACCACCACCAGCAGCAGCCTTTATAAGTAATGGATAACCTATTTTTCTTGCATACTCTAAAGCTTCTTTTATATCATTAACAGGTGGACTACCGGGAATAACAGGGACATTAGCTCTAATTGCGGCTTCCCTAGCTTTAGCTTTATCTCCAACTATCTCTAAAGTTTTAGAAGAAGGTCCAATAAATGTTATATTACTTCTCTCACATAAGGCGGCAAATGTAGGATTTTCAGCTAAAAATCCATAACCGGGGTAAACTGCATCCGCCAATGATACTTCTACAGCAGATAAAATTGAGGGAATATTAAGATAGCTTTCCTTTGAATTAGCTCCTCCAACACAGATAGAAAAATCCGCTAAATCTTTATGTAAACTTTCTTTATCCCCTTCAGAATAGATGGCTATACTTTCACCACCTAGCTCCGTAATAGACCTTATAGCTCTAACTGCTATTTCTCCCCGATTTGCTATAAGTATTCTTTTAATTTTATTTAGCTTATCTCCTTCCAAAATAAAAACTCCTTAAAAAGAAAAATTTTGTTTAAAATGAAAATATATTATAGAATTTAAAAAATTGAAATAAAATAATATAGCTATTTTTAAGGTTTTGCTAGACGTTAAGATTTATTAGCCTTATTAGAATATCTTAAAGGGATTTAAAATTTTATATTAATAATATAGATTTTATTAAGGAGTTTAAATATGCCTAATGAAGTAAAAGTAATAATAACAGGTCATTTTTCTGCCGGAAAAACTCAGTTTATAAAAACATTAACTAATAGTATGGTTTCTACTGAAGTACCTATAACAGATAAAAATGAAATGGCTGAAAAAAATTTAACCACTGTTGCATTGGATTACGGAACGATAGAGATAGATGGTCAAAAGGTACATCTGTTTGGAACACCAGGTCAGGAAAGGTTTGATTTTATGTTAGATATATTAAGTAAAGATTTTGATGCAGTTATAATTTTGTTGGATTCCACAAATAGAAAAGGAATAGAAGATACAAAAAAATTTATAGATTATTTTATCCAACATAAAAAACCAATAATAATTGCTTGTAATAAACAAGATTTAGAGAATAAATACGAAATACCAGAGATAGCAAATATTCTCAATATTCCTGAGAAATATTTAAAGGGTATAGTTGCAAAAGATAAGGAACAGGTAATTGATTTGGTAAGAAAATTTATAAAGTTTGTAAATGAGAAGAATGGTAAGAACTAATTAACAACTTCACAGAATTTTCACGTCTTTTTTAGTTGAAGATAACAAATTTAATAGTAATAAGAAAAATAATAACATAATAAATATAGGGGGCTTTCAAATATGAAAATAAAAAATATATTAAGCCTAATTCTTCTATTAATACCTTCTCTAATACTTTCTTCTAAAGCAGATGAGATAACTGATACAATGAGAAACTATTGTGTCATTCCACCATTTATGGAAGTTAACACTAAACCCAATATTTTGCTAGTTATGGACTATTCAGGTAGTATGCAATTATCTTCAAACTTTGGATGTAATTATATTACTTTACGAGAGTTAATTCCATTATATGGAGGTAAAGCTAGATTAAATTATGTGCCTGTTCCAATATGTGGAGGTGACCCAGATAAATATTATGCCTACGATGATGATAACGACACTTGGTATTACAGTGATGATGGAAAAACATATTATTCTAACGGAGATGTCCCTCCTTTTTATAGAAGTATAAATTATGATAAAAATAAAACTTACTACGGATATTTTAAAAGTAATGTTTATTACAAGTATAATTCCAGTGAAGGTTATTGGGAGGAAAATCAAAACTGTAATGTTTCTGATGAAAATGCAAGTATAGGCAATGGAATAGATTGTGTATCTGGTAATCTTTTGAACTGGATCTCAATGACAAGAGTAGATGTGGCTTTAAAAGCTTTAACAGGTGGTAAAGCCCATAGTTGTGGAAGTTCAAATAATGATTTATGTTTAGTACCAAGAGGAAGTGTAAGAAGAGTTTTAGATGATAGTTTAAAATGTGAGTTCTGGGTAGTACCTAATAAATTGTGGGATAGTACTTCCCAATATAACGATCCAAATTATGACTTAAGAATAACAATCAAAAATTATAATGGAACTTGCCCTATAGGAGAAATTTCAAGAGCTTGGTTAAGAGTAAAAATAAATAAAGATGAAAAAGTTGGTATATTACAAAGAAATAAGGATATAGGAAATTATGCTTTAATGGTATTCTCAAATTCTGGTATAGATGAATTCAATAGAAAAGGTGAAATTAGATATGGATTTAATGAGTATATAAATAATGGAATGGATGACTTAGTAAGTAAAATGGATAATGAATTACCAATTGGAGGTACTCCTACAGGAGAAGCATTATACGAAGCTTACGATTATCTAAAACAGTCAAATGAGCATTCATATGAAAAAAATAGCGACTATATAGATAGAGATAGTAGCAAAGATCCATTTTACGACAATAAGCTTTCTAAACTTATACCTTGTAAAAATAATGTTATTATTCTTATTTCCGATGGTCAGTGGAATGGTGATGTAGATCCGGATGGTGTAGCTAAATTATTACATACTAACGATATAAGAAGCGATTTAGATGGAGAACAAACAGCCTTAATATTCTCTCTGTACATTTTTTCAACCGGAAAATCAGGTAAAAAGTCAATGAAAACCATTGCAGCAGCTGGTACTTTTACAGATTTAGATGGGAATGGAAAACCTTATAATATACCCTTATCTAATGATAGTAAAGAAATAACTTACCCTAGACCTAAATGTAATCCTAATGGAACATACGAAGATAAATGTAAAGAGTGGGATAAAAATAGAGATGGTATTCCAGATGGATACTTTTATGCATCCAATGGTGAAGCTCTAGAAAATGCAATGAATACAATATTTACCGCTATAAAAAAATATTCTTACTCTGGTGGTGCAGTAGCTGTATTAGGTGAAAGAAGTGAGGAACATTCAGCTACGGGAGTTGTTTTGAAAGGTTCAGTATTAGCACAATCATTATTCTATACTCAAAAATATGGAGTTGATTGGGTAGGTAAAGTTTACGGTTATTGGTATGACCTTATAGATAGTACGATAAGGGAAGATACAAATACTAATAAAATATTAGAACCAACAATAGATAAGATTATAGAATTTAGTTTGGAAAATGAAAAAACATTAGTTATAAATAGATATAACGTAAACAGTATAGATGGTTCTAAATCTACTTTAGATGTTAAATTGTATGACCCAGACGAATTAAACTATTTATTTGAAACTGGTTATAACCTGTGGGCTTATTATAATGAGAGTAATACAGATACAGCTGATGATAGAAAAATATACTTTGCAGCCTGTGAAAAAGGTGAAGATTGTTTAAAGGAGTTCAAATATACATCTTTAAGTGATTTTATGCTTTCAAAAAGTTATGAAAGTAATATATTCAGAATTCCATTGTTAGGTTTCCCAGCTTCCTGCTTCAATATGTGTAATTACTTTGATGAGATGAGTTCTTTTGACTTCATTACTATGTGGAATAAGTTTTTAGACTGTTTAAATAACAATAATGATTATGACAAATTAATTAAATATATAAGAGGAAAAGACTATGCAGGATGGAGAAACAGAACAACTGGTGATAAAGTTTGGAAATTAGGAGATATAATCCATTCTTCACCTCAAATTGTTCATTACAAAGATAAAAATGTCATTATAGTTGGTGCTAACGATGGTATGTTACATGTATTTAAATTAGGAAAAACTACGGAAAAAGGAATAAATAAAGCTAATCAATTAGTTAAATTGGAAGGAGAAAATATAGGAGAGGAATTATGGGCATTCATACCATTAAATATGCTCCCTTATTTAAGATTTTTAGCAGACCCTAACTATTGCCACACATATTATGTAGATAGTTCCGTTTACGTATTTGATACTAAAGATGGTAGAAAAATTTTAATAGGTTCCATGAGACTAGGTGGTGGTACAGGTGATACGACTACAAGTAGTAATGAAAAATATAAACCAGTAAATCCACCTAAGTGGGCTTGTCCTACCACACTATGGGATTTTATAAAAGAACAATGTAAACAATGTGCTTCAGGATTTATGGGTTTCGATTTTATGTGTAGTTGGATACCATCTTCTCCACCAGATTTTAGCCACTGTATAGGTTTATCTTCCTACTTTGCGATAGATATAACAGATATAGATAATCCTAAATTCCTCTGGGAGTTTAGCCATCCAGATTTAGGGTTTACTTACTCAGGTCCTGCAATTATTCAGAAAAAAGTTGATGATGAGTATAAATATTATGTAATTTTCGGTTCAGGACCTACAAACTACTATGGAAACTCTAATCAAAAGTTAAAATATTTTGTAATTAAATTGGATGGAAGTAATGTTAATTCTCCTTATGTAATTTCTACAAATATAAGGAATGCTTTTAGTGGAAGGTTATTTAAAAAAGGTTTTGACTTAAATAACGATGGAAATACAGATTATGTTTTTGTTGGATATGCAAGAAGAGATGGGAATATGAACAATTGGAAGGGAGGCCTTTTACAAATAGACGTTAGGGACAAAAATCCATTTAACTGGACTGTTGAGAAATATTTTACAGATGCTCAAGAACCTGTAACCGCAAAAGTAGAGTTAGGAAAATGTTTCAATAAATACTATTTATATTTTGGAACAGGTAGATGGTTTTACAAAGCTGATAATCCATTACCCGGTCAAAGGGGAAGACTTTACGGAGTACCTTTAGACTGTGATATAAAAAAGGTTGAATGTTCACCAAATATAAACGTAGCCCATAGTTCAAGGGATGTTTGTACAGATGCTAAAAATAAAGTAATAAGAAGCTGGTACATAGAGCTTGATTTGGGAAATAATAATTATTTTAAGGAAAGAGATATAACAGATCCTTCTTTAACGAATTTAAACGTAGTTTTATTTACAACGATAGAGCCTACAAAAGACCCTTGCAAATTTGGTGGAAGAACAAGAATTTGGGCTTTAAATTGTGCAACGGGAGGAGCTATATTAGATAAATGTCCTGTATATAGAATAGACATAAGAAAATTAAAAGGTAATTTATTACTACAACTTTCTGGTGGAAATATTCAACAAATTAATTTAAAACAATTGGCAAAAGAAGAGGAAAAAAATAATTCTAGAACTAGCAAATGGTTTACAGGGACTGCACCTGAGGGAAGTCCTTCGTTCGTTATGCCTGCAATACCATCAAAAGGAGAAATACTCTTATGGTTAGAAAAATAGTTAAAAACAAGGGTGGTTTCTCTCTTGTTGAGCTTTTAATTGTTATTTCTATTATGGCTATTTTAAGTTATTTTGGAATAAATTATATACTGTCAGCTATGGAAAAAAGTAAGATTGAGAAAGATTTAAAAAAGATGTATGGATTATTACAGGAAGCAAGAATTAAGGCATTTGCTGAAAAAAGAGGATTTGAGTTTTATTTAGACTTACCAAATAAAAAAGCTTGTATTAAAGAGGAGTCTACTACTATAAAATGTGTAGATTTAGAAGATGATAATTATAGTTACGGAAGTATAACTATAGATAAAAGAGGAACTTTTTCTGGCAATACAATCAGATATATAGGTTCAGTATCTAATTTAGCTTATAACTGTATCGTAGTATCTGATATAAGGGTTAAATTAGGAGTTTGGAATGGAACAAAATGTGAACCTAAATAAAAAAAATATAAAAGGTTTTACTATGATAGAGCTTTTAGTAGCTATAGTTATCTTTTCGTTAGTTTTAATATTTATGCTTCAAAGTTTTTTGTTAGCTTTTAAGATAAACTTCTCAAATGAAGTTAAAAATACAGCTATAAGATTGGCACAAGATGAACTGGAAAATTTGAGAAATAAGTCTATAGATGAGATTTACGATTTTAGTACTAACACTACTATATACTGTCCTTCTCCTTGTAATCCGAATACCACCAATAATGATTGTAAAATAGAAAGGGTTGTAAAAGGTGTTAAACTCTTTTTTGGTAAAGCTATTGCTGTAAATAGTGCAGAAAAAACTTACTTAGATGTAAATTTAACTATATGTACTGATGTAAAAGATTGGAGAACGAAAAATAATATTAAATATACGATAAGAACAATCCTTTCAAACATTGGAGAGTAGATATGAAAAATAATAAAGGTTTTTCCATACTTGAGTTATTGATAGCAATAGCAATATCTATAATTTTAATGTCGGCTATCTATTACACATATACTACATTTTTTATGGGTATAAAATCTGAAAGGGTAAGTGTAGAACAAGAGATAGAAAAGATTGTCGGTTTAGAACTTTTAAGATTAGATTTAGAGCATCTAGGGTATGGAGTTGGAATTAATCCTTATGAAAGTGATTATAAAATCTTTGAAATAAATAACAATGGTAAAGAACTAATAATAAGGACAACATTAAATAATACAAGAAATGAAACTATAGGTTGGAGAATTTGCAAGGTAAAAAAAGAAAAAAAAGGAAACTATGTAGCTTTTAAAAAAGATTATTTAGAAAAAAATAATAATAACTTTGTTTATGTTAACGATAAAGGAGTAGTAAGTTATCTTTACTATGGTAAAGATAAAAAAATCTATGATAGAAATGGAACTGTTATTTGTGATGATAAATCTTCTAACAATAAATGTCCAAACAATTGTCCAAAGGGAGATGATGCTATAGGGGTTTTTATTGGTTATCCTTTCTGTTGCGGTAGTAATTGCAACGGTAATTGTAAGGGCTGTAATTTCGGAGGGATTTATTTTTGCACAGAAGTAAAATATTCCTTATCAGAGCCTAACAGTCCCAATTTACCTAAAAACTGCCATCCTAATACATATAACTTATTAAGAAAGGTAAACGATGATAACGGCAAACCTCTCCTTTCCTGTGTTGCAGATATAAAGTTTACAGCAGAGGTATTAGATAAAAATGGTAAAGTTGTTACAATTAATGATACCAGTGATACAAATTTAGATTCTAATGAAATAGAAACATTAAGAACAGTAAAAAAGATTAACGTTTACATTTTGTATCAAGAAGCAACACCACCAGACCCTAAATATAGGTTTAAAGAATACGATGGTACAGATAGTAAAGGAAGCTATATCGAAGTAGATAATCAAAGATTGTATCTTCCATCCAATTTTGAAAGATATAAATGGAAAGTAATAAAACTATCTGTAAAGCCTATGAGTGTAATAAGATAAAAAGGGGAAAAAAATGAATATAAAAAGTAATAAAGGGGCGGCTTTATTAACAACATTAATGATAGGAATTTTAGCTTTAGTTATAATACTTGCTCTTTTCGCTTTCATACTTTTTGGAAAAAGTAGTTCAGTTTTAAAGGAAAGATATACAACTGCTTTAGAAGCAGCAAGGGGGACAGCGTACTATATAATAGATAAATTAAATTTAGGTGCGACAGATATTATATGTTATAGCTCTACTAATAATTCTATAAATTGTACTTGTTCAGATGTTATTTGGGATGATGATTTGAATATTACGAAGTGCGCTAACGATAATACAAATACTACTATAGATAGAATATATCTAGATGGTTATTCTAAATTACCAGCTGCAAACGGGGGTAATTATGATTTAAAGGCAACTTTAATATTTAAAGACCTGTCTGATGATGGTATATTTGATATTTATTTAATTGAAGTAAATGCAACAAAAGAAGGAACTCGTGAAACGGCTATCATAGATTTCATATATAAAGCACCAAGGCGTGAGTATTAACTTTTTCATATATTATTCTCACTTTTAAATTTATAAATTTAATATGAATTTTAAGGGGGCTATTATGGATGGTAAAGATGTTAGTTTTTTAACTATTGATGAGATAGCACGTAGAGCGTTAAATATGAACGCATCAGATATTCATATTACTGCAGGAGCACCACCTACATTTAGGATAGATGGTCATATAAGATACATTACAG
>QNZF01000044.1 GCA_003978485.1 Persephonella sp. | reverse complement strand
AGTTATACGGGTCTGTTGATGGATTAATTAACACAGAAGGTATTTTATACTTAGCTCCCAAATATAATCCATAAAATCCACCTAAAGAAGTTCCAACTAGAATTAAATTATCTTTTTCTCTTATAGCTTCAATTAAAAATTCTAGTAGTTTTATAGCTTTTGCTGGATTGTATGGCAAAGTTAACGCAATAACATTCTCATCTCCGAATGCTTCCTTTAATTTATTAATCTTATTTCCATAACCTGCAGAATTAAATCCGTGTATATACATAACTTTCATAATATTTCCTCCTAAGATTGTTATTTATCAAAAATTATTTTCTTTAATAAATTTTTTCTTGCATAAAAGGCTCTTGTTTTACTTCCATGACCGGTTCCTTTTGTTCTAGGTTGGATATATACACTCATTTTTCCAGTTAATGCATCAAATCCTTTAGTTTTTATAACATTTCTAACTAATTCATAATCCTCTTTTATCTGTTCATATAACTCCTTATTTTCTAAATCAAATTCATAAATTCCATATAATATTGACCGAGGTTCATTAGTCCCTTCCCAAATTCTTGCAAATATCAACATTTTTTTTAATTTCTGTAATAAATGACTTTCTTCAAAAGGTGTATGCAAAACATTGTATGGGTCTATCATTGTAATAGCCATAGTTTCCTTAACAGTTAATTCACCAGATTTTAAATACTTTAATGATATTAATTTTAATTCCCAAGAACCAAAGTTTGGTGCTTGAGCGGAATTTATAGGAAGTCCCAAATATCTTTCTATTACATGTCCAGCCCAACCTTTATTTTTCTTCCCTGCCTTAAATACAGTAATTCCTAATTCATCAGCTAATTTTCTTAAATCTTTTCCTATTAATAACCTACCTTTCTCTAAAGCTTCTTTTCTATCCATAAAATAAAACCTTTTAAAACTTTTTTGTTAATTAAAGGATAAAGAACACAAACATTTAATAATTTTTTACTAATATTTCAATCTTTGCTTTTTTTCTTTTACTCCCTTTTGAATTAATAGCTCTAATTGCTTCTATTTCCAAAATCTCATATTCCTTATAAAGTTCTTTTATAAATTCTGTGTTAGAATTAGATAACATTAAATAACAACCTCGTTTGTCCAATTCTTTAAATATCTTATATAATTCAATCTGGTCTCGTTCTGTAAAATCATATTTACTATATTTAGTAAATGATGCCGTTTTTGTAAGTGGATAATAGGGTGGGTCAAAATATATAAAATCTCCTTCTTTAGCCAACTTACAGATATTTTTATAATCAGTATTGTATATTTTTATATTTGCAGTATTTAAGTATTCAGAAACAGCTCTTAAATTTTCTTCATCTAAAATTTTAGGATTTTTATATCTCCCAAAAGGAACATTAAATTGACCTTTCTTATTCTCCCTGTATAAACCATTAAAGCAAGTTTTATTTAAGAATATAAACCTACTAGCTCTTTCCACTAAAGACAAATCATCAGGATTTAAAGCTCTTAGTTTATAATAATACTCCTTTTCATTTTTATGTTTCTTTAAATCCTTTATAAGCTCATCAACATAATGTTTTATTACTCTATAAGTATTTATAAGCTCAAAATTTATGTCATTAATTATTGCATTTTGTGGTAAAACCTCAAATAATAATGCTCCACCTCCAACAAAAGGCTCTATATACGTATTATACTCACTGGGTAAATTAGCTAATAATATATCTATTAACTGCCTTTTGCCTCCCGCCCATTTAACAAAAGGTTTGGGCTTTACAGTTTCCTTAAATAACATACTTAATCCTAAAAATCTCTTGTTTAAAAATAAAATCCTAAGGCTTTTCTTTTTTTATTCTTTAAATTAGCTTCATTTTTCGCTCTCTCTTCTATCTCATTTAATATACTTTTCAATTCTGTTTTTATTTTTTTTCTTTAAAATGGTCTAACTATTGCAAGTATAATTATAAGTATTAACAAGATTGTAGGTATTTCGTTGTAAAGTCTAAAAAATTTCGGGGACATTTTACATCTATCTGTCTGTATTTTCTTTAAGAATACTGCCAGAGATATATAGTATATAAGCATAACTAAGGCTAAAGTTATTTTTGCGTGTATCCAACCACCAGATTTAAATACAGAAGGATTAATAACTAACATACCTAACCCTGTAAGTAGAACTAACCAAAATGAGGGAATACCTATAAATTTATGTAATCTAATCTCCATCTTTTTTATAACTTCCACAAACTCTTTTTTATCCCGGTTTTCTAAATGATATATAAACAATCTAGGTAGGTAAAATACAACTGCCATAAATGTTATTACAGATATTACATGTAAAGCTTTAATCCACAGAAACATCTTTATACTCCTTATCTCTTTTTACATTTTTTTCTTTCTAATTTTTTTCTAAGATATTTTTTAGCTACTTCCATATCGTCAAAATGTATAATACTGTCTCCTATTATCTGATAGGTTTCGTGTCCCTTTCCTGCTATTAAGATAACATCATTCTCCCCTGCTAAGTCTATAGCTTTTTTTATAGCTTCTTCCCTATCAACTATAGTGTAAGTTTCCTTATTTAACTCCATACCTGATTTTATATCATCTATTATCTGTATAGGGTCTTCATATCTTGGGTTGTCTGAAGTGATAATAACTATATCAGAGTAGCTTTCTGCTATATGTCCCATTATAGGTCTTTTTGTTCTATCCCTATTTCCACCTGCTCCAAAGACTGTAATAATCCTTCTAGGATGTAATTCTTTTATACTTATTAAAACTTTTTCTAAAGCGTCTGGAGTATGGGCATAATCATTAATAATTGTGAAGTCTGATTTTAAAACTTCAAATCTTCCCTGAATTGGTTTTATCTCAAATGTTAAATCAACTAAACATTTTAAGTCATATCCTTTAGCTAAAAGGTACGTTAAAGCTGCTGATATATTGTAAATGTTAAACTCACCTAACAATCTTGTGAAAAAGTTTATATACTCTCCTCTATAAATTGCTATAAAGTGTTGACCTGAGAAACTTAATCTACCGTCTAAAATTCTAAAATCTGCATCTTCAGATGTTCCATAAGTATACATTTTTATTTTGTCTTTATACTCTTTATATAATCTTCTACCGTATTTATCGTCTATATTAACTACAAAAATACCCTCTGGATTAAATTCAAGGATTAAATCAATTAGTTTAAGTTTAGCTTTAAAGTAATTTTCTAAAGTTTTATGATAATCTAGATGTTCTTGAGTTAGATTTGTAAATATTCCTCCATCAAATTTAGTTCCGTAAACTCTGTACTGGTCAAGGGCATGGGATGATACTTCAGCAACAACATAATTTGCCCCAAGGTCTCTCATCTTTCTTAAAAGTCTAAACCACTCTATACTGTCAGGTGTGGTCTTTCCTGAACCTAGTGTATGTTCTTTGTAATGATGTTTTATCGTTCCTATAACTCCAACATTCTCTCCTAATAGTGTTAAATATTGGGCTAATATATTTGCTGTTGATGTTTTACCGTTAGTTCCTGTAATACCAATAACATTAAGCTCCTTTGAAGGATTGTTATAAAATCTTGATGAGATTATAGCTTGGTCTCTAAGTATATTGTTAGAGTATGCTACAGTTATATCTAAATCTTTTAATTTGTTAAAGGCTTCTCTATTTTGTAATACTATACAGTTAGCCCCTTTTAAAGCTACCTTTCTTATTACTTTATGTGGGTCAAAATTTGCCCCCTTCCTTGCTATAAATAGTGTATACGGTTTTATATCTTTTGTATGATTTGAAAGATGGTAAATATAAGGATTTGAACCAAACTTAAGTACTTCTAAACCTTTTAAAAGTTTAAAAATATTCAACTTATTCTCCCCCCTGAATTATATATTTAATAAATCTCTTTTAGTATTTCTTCACCGCCTCTTGATAAAAGTTTTTCTGCCAGCTGTATACCTAAATTTTTATACTTTTTTATATCTCCTTCAACATAATCTTTTATAAATTTAGTCCCATCTAGATTTGATATAAAACCAATCATTTTAAGCTTACCATTATTTATTAATGAATAACAACCTAACGGAACTTGACAGCCGCCTTCAAGTCTTCTTAAAAAAGACCTTTCCGCTTCTGCCCTTAAGAAACTTTCCTTATGATTTAATTTATCCACTATACTTTTTATCTTTTCATCATTTGCTCTTATTTCTATACCTAAAAAGCCTTGTGCAACTGCAGGAATTAATTCTTCAGGATTAAATATGTAGGTAGCTTTATGATTTAAACCTAATCTTTTCAGTCCTGCATAAGCTAAGATAATGGCGTCGTACTCTCCATTTTCTAGTTTTCTCAATCTAGTATCAACATTCCCCCTTAAATCTTTTACTGTTAAATCAGGTCTAAGCTTCAAAATCTGTGATTTTCTTCTTAAAGAGCTTGTTCCTATAACAGCTCCCTTTGGTAGCTCTTTTAAAGATTTATATTTAACTGAAACTAAACAATCCCTTGGATCTTCCCTTTCTGTAATAGCTCCTAAATATAAACCTTCAGGAAAATGGGTAGGAACATCTTTTAATGAATGAACAGCTAAATCTATATCTCCATTTAATAGAGCATCTTCTATTTCCTTAACGAATAACCCTTTTCCTCCTACCTTTGCCAAAGGAACATCAAGTATTTTGTCTCCTTTTGTTGTTATTTTTACTATTTCAATATCTAAATTTGGAAAATTTTCTTTTATTTTTTTTGCAATAAAATTCGTTTGCCACATAGCCAATTTACTTTTTCTAGTTCCTATTTTTACTTTCAAAATACACTCCTTTTTTTTAATTCAGTTAATATTTAATATAAAGCAAAATTTTCATAAACTCCCTTTTCATAAAAGTGGCTTTTGACTTTGTTAAATAAACTAATTATTTCTTTCATCATAAATTTTGGTGATAAAATTTTACATTATTGTTATTGGGTTTATTATTAATAATAATTACTATTAACGAGGAGTAAGATTATGAATAGGGAAAAAGTTTTTATATTTGATACGACTTTAAGAGACGGGGAACAAGCACCTGGTTTCTCTATGACAAAAGAAGAAAAGGTTAGAATGGCTTTACAGCTAGAAAAATTGGGAGTTGATATTATAGAGGCTGGATTTGCCGCTGCGTCTTTAGGAGATTTTGAAGCAATAAATGAGGTTTCAAAGGTTGTTAAAAGTTCTACAATTTGTTCACTTGCAAGAGCTTTAGAGAAAGATATAGAAAGGGCAGGAGAAGCTTTGAAGCCTGCAGAAAGAAAGAGAATACACACATTTATAGCCACATCTCCAATACATATGAAATATAAACTGAAGATGTCTCCTGAGGAAGTTTTAGACAGAGCTGTAAAGGCTGTTAAGTACGCTTTAAGATTTACAGATGATGTTGAGTTCTCTGCTGAGGACGCTTTCAGGTCTGATAGAGACTTCCTATTTAGAGTGTTTGAGGCTGTTATAGATGCTGGAGCTAAAACTATTAACGTTCCTGATACTGTAGGATACGCAATACCTGAAGAGTTTGGACAGCTTATTGAAGATATAAAAAATAATGTTCCAAATATAGATAAAGCTATAATATCTGTTCACTGTCACAACGATTTAGGGCTTGCTGTTGCAAACTCATTATCTGCAATTAAGAAAGGAGCTAGGCAGGTTCATGCAACTATTAACGGTATAGGTGAGAGGGCTGGTAATGCTGCAATGGAAGAGGTTGTGATGGCTTTAAAGGTTAGACATGATTACTTTAAAGAAGTTTATACAACAATAAATACTAAAGAAATTTATCCAAGTAGTAAGTTGTTATGTCAGATTACAGGTAGTTTTGTTCAACCTAATAAAGCTATAGTCGGTGATAACGCATTTGCCCATGAGGCTGGTATACATCAACATGGAGTATTGGCACACAGGGAAACATATGAAATAATGAGACCTGAAGATATAGGGCTAGAAATGAAAAAAGGTTCAAATCTGGTTTTAGGTAAACACTCAGGAAGACATGCATTTAAAACAAAAGTTGAAGAGTTAGGTTATAACTTAACAGAGGAACAGATAGAAAAGTTATTTATAAAATTTAAAGATTTAGCAGATAAGAAAAAACAAGTATTTAACGAGGATATTGAAGCACTGGTTTTAGATGAGTTAAGTTCAAACAAAAAACTAGCTCAACTGTCTTACTTCCACGTTTTAACTGGTAATACTGTAATACCTACCGCTACAGTAAAGCTAAAGATTGATGAAAAGGAAACTGAACCAAATACAGTTTTAGGTGGTGGTCCGATAGACTGTACATTGAAAGCATTAGGTAAAGCTTTGAATATAGAGGATAAGTTTAAACTTAAAGAGTTTAATGTTAGAGCCATAACTTACGGAAAGGATGCCATTGGGGAGGCTAAGTTAACTATAAACTTTGACGGCTATGATGTTGTCGGTAAAGGCTGGTCTATAGATATTGTTGAGGCAAGTATAAAAGCATTCTTGAATGCATACAGTAAATATGTATCTTTATCTAAGAAAGATATTTCAGAAAAAATATAGAGTGGGAGTAAACAGTTGAGGGACAAATTTTTACTTTTTGTTGTTATCACAATGATAGTTGGAGGGATATATCTATACCTTAAAGGTTATATAGATTTTGGGAACCCTAAAATACAGGTTTTAAACACAGAGCTGAAAAATTACTCCTACGATAGTAAAGATTTAAAAGTTATAAGTAAAAATTATTCTGTAAAATTTAGAATTGTAGATGACCACTCAGGATTAAAGGATATTAAGATAATAATTTCCCAAGACGGCGAAGACAAATTTGTTAAAGAAATATCATTTCCTGAGAAAGTTAAAGAAAAAGAGATAGATGTAAATATTGATGCTGATAAGTATAAACTAAAAAAAGGGGAAGTTGATTTAATAGTATCTGTCACAGACAGAGGATTATTTGAGAATAAAACTATACTACCATTTAGATTTATATTAGACCCTGACCCACCTATAATAACAAAACTTTACACTCAACAATACATAATGAACGGTGGTTCAGCTTTTGCTTTCTTTAAAGTATCAAAAGATACGGAAAAAGTTTATATACATATGGAAAATTTAAAATTTAACTGTTTTTCTGGTCTGTTTAAAGACAAAACTGTTTATGCCTGTGCCTTTCCATACCCTTACTACTGGAATACAAAGAAAAAGATTTTTGTATCTGCAGTTGATAAGGCTGGAAATATAACTACTTTACCTATTCCATACAGATTTAAACTTAAAAAGTATAGAAGGTCTGTTGTTAATATAAGTGATAAGTTTATAGAGGAGAAAGTTAAACCTTTAGTTAAGGATAAAAATATTACCGACCCTGTAGAAATGTTTAAATATGTTAATGTTGTTTTAAGGAAGGAAAACGAAAAGGTGATACATAACATTACAAGGACAGTTGTAATTAAAAAACCAATGTTTAAAACTAAACTAGCGAGGATGAAAAGGGCGGCTGTGTTAGGTGGATTTGCAGATTACAGAAAGTATAGGTATAAGGGAAAGATAATAGAAGGAGCTGACGCTTACCATAAAGGTATGGATATGGCGTCAATAAAAAATGCGGAAGTTCCTGCGGCAGAAGATGGAGTTGTTGTTTATACTGGAAATCTAGGAATTTACGGTAATACGATAATAATAGAACATGGACTGGGAGTATTTACACTCTACTCACATCTTTTAGATTTTGCTGTAAAAAAGGGAGATATAGTTAAAAGAGGTCAGTTAATAGCACATACAGACACAACAGGTTTAGCTGTAGGAGACCATCTCCACTTTGGAGTTTTAATACAGGGTTTAGAGGTTCATCCTATAGAATGGTTTGATAAAAGATGGCTAAAAACTAGATTTTTTGACCATTACGAAAAACTAAAGAAAGAGTACGGAGAAAATGGAGGAAACTAAAAACTTAAAAAGTATAGATGAAAGTATTAAAGAATTTTTTGAGGAGAGAAAAAAGTTAATACAAAAACATAGAAGCGGTAGCGGTGGATTAGAGATTGTAAGGGAGTTGGCAGAGATAACAGATAGAACAATAAAAAACTTTGCTGAAAACTCATTCAAAGACCAATTGGACAATATAGCTATAATTGTTTTAGGCGGATACGGAAGGAAAGAGTTATGTTTTAAATCTGACATAGATATTTCATTAATTGTTCAAACTAATAATATAGATGAGTTAAAGGAAGGTATTGAAAAATTTTACTATGCACTTTTAAGTCTAAAGGTAGATGTAGGCTTTTCAGTTAGAAACATAAAAACTTTTATAGAGCTATCTAAGGATGATTTAACTGTTGCTACTTCCTTACTGCAGGGAAGATACCTTTACGGTAATAAAGATTTATACGATAGATTGATAAAAAAGTTTAAAAATTTAATAAAGAAAAGAAAAGAGGATTATATAGAAGCGACATTAAAGGCTAGAAAACTCCGTTATGAAAGGACAGGTTCGTCTATATATATGATGGAGCCACATATAAAGGAAGGAGAAGGTGGATTAAGGGACTTCCACGAGGTTTATTGGATAGCAAAGGTTTTGGATGATGTATCCAACTACAAATACTTTGTGGATAAAAATATAATTCTTGAAGATGAGTATGAGGAATTAATTAGAGCTTACGATTTTCTTTTAAGAATAAGAAATGAGATGCATATTATATGTAATAAAAGATGTGATGTTCTAGTTAGACCTTTACAGGAGGAGATAGTTAAAAACCTCGGTTATATAAGCAATCCTGAAGATACAGAACAGTTAAGGGAAAGTGTTGAAAGATTAATGAGACTTTATTATCTTTATGCAAAATCAATAAACACAATTACTAAAAGAATTCTTAAATCTATTATAGGAAAAAGTTCAAAATCTTATGTTTATGAACCAATAGACGCCGTTTTTTTAAGAAGTAAGTATGAGCTTGATATAAAGGATGAGAATAAATTTTTAAAGGATATATCCAATATAGTAAGGGCTTTTTTATACTACAAGGAGTTTAATTTAGATTTTTCTCCAAAGCTGGAATATCTGATAAGGAAAAATGAGCTTAAACTACTTGAAAACAGAAAAAACCCTGAAGTTCAAAGAATTGTCCGTCAGATTTTCAGTGATGTTAATAATCTACCTAAAACTATAAGAAAGATGCAGGAGTTTTACGTAATAGATACCCTTATCCCTGAGTTCGGTTATCAGAGGGGACATTTCCAGTACGACGCATATCACAAGTATACAACGGACGAACACGCAATAAAAGCTGTTGAGATGTTAGAAAGTTTATTAAAGGCTAACGATGAAGAAAGGAAAGCAATGTACAGACTATTTAAGGATATTGAAAGAAAAGATTTATTAATATGGGCAATCTTTTTACATGATATAGGAAAGGGACACAAGACAGACCATTCAGTTTTAGGGGAAAAGATGGCTAAAGATATACTGTTGAGATTTGGATATTCTAAAAGGGATGCTGAAATAGTCGGATTTTTAGTTAGACACCATTTAGATATGGCTAAAATATCTCAAAGGAGAAATCTAAATGACCCTAAGGTTATAAAAGAGTTTGCAGATATTATTAAAAATAAAGAGTTATTGAAAATGTTAACCGTGTTAACTTGGTGTGATGCAAACGCAGTTGGTCCCGGTGTTTGGAATGAGTGGAAAAATTTATTACTTTGGGAGTTATACAATAAAACATTGGAAGTACTGGAAAATAATGTTCCTATTGAAGAACTGGAAAAGAGAAAGTTAGAGGAAAAGAAAGAATTACTTTTAAAAAGATTAACTGAGCTTTTTGGAGAGGAAAGAGCTAAATACCACCTAAAACGTTTAAGGGATGTTTACATAATATCAACTCCTTTAGAGGATATGATTAAACATCTAAAGATGGAGGAGGAGTTATTTAAAACAGGTAAACCGCAGTTTTATTTTAAAGAAAAGTATGGTGTTGGGGCTTCTGAGATTATAGTTGTCGTTGATAGGAATGTAAAAAATCCATTGCTGGCAATAACTGGAATATTAAGCTATATGAAGATAAATATTTTATCCGTCTATTCATACAGGAGAAAGGATGGAACAACTGTTATAGATTTGTTGGTCTCCACAACATCACTTGATGCAATCGATAAAGCTAGATTTGAAAGGTTTAAAGAACTGTTTTTAAACTATTTAAACGGTAATATTACCCTTGAAGAATTGGAAAAGAGAAGGTCTAAAATAGGTTATAGACCTAAAGTATTACCGCCACCGACTTTTGTAAAGATTGATAATAGAAGTTCTGATAGATATACAATATTTGATATATCTGGAGAGGATAGAATAGGATTACTTTACGATATATTTAAAGTTTTTTCTAAATATAATCTGTTTCCACATATTGCAAAAGTTTCAACACAAGGGGAAAGGGCAAGGGATGCATTTTACGTTAGAACCTGTGAACAAGGAAAATTGGAAAATAAAGAATTATTAGAAAAGATAAAACAAGACTTATTAAAAGTTTTAAACAAAGATATGTAATTATGGAAGTTTTGGATTATCACAAACTTAAGATATTTAAGGTCGTTGCCGATGTAAAAAGTTTTTCAAAAGCCAGCGAATTACTTTTTTTAACCCAACCTACGATTACACAACAGATAAAAAAAATAGAGAATTATTTAGGTATTACCCTATTTAAAAGGGATAAGTCTGGAGTTTACCTAACTAAAGAAGGTGAAAGATTTTACAAGTATGTAGAAAAGATTTTGGAAGATTATCAGATATTAGAAAAGGAAATAATAAGTTTAAAACAGAAAAAAAATCAAACACTTTTTATAGGAGCAAGTTCCACAATTGGAGAGTATCTATTACCACCTATATTGGCAAAATTTTTAAAAGGGAAAGATTATATAAAAACTAACCTATTTATTGGTAATTCTAAAGAGGTTGAAGAAGGAGTTTTGTCTAAAACATTTTATATAGGGCTTATTGAAGATGATATAAACTCATCTAAGTTTGATAGATATAAATTTTTTGAGGACGAAATAGTTTTAATAGCTTCTTCAAAAAATCCAATACCTGAAGAAATAGAGATTAAGGAATTAGAAAAACATAAAATAATCTTTAGAGAGAAAGGTTCAGGGACAAGAAACATAGTTCAAAAATTTTTAAAAATAAAAAATATAAATATAAATCCTGTGATGGAAATAGGAAGTAGTAAAGCAATAGCTAAAATTGTTGAGAATACAGATTTATTAGGTTTTGTATCAAAACTTATCGTTGAGGGGCAGTTAAAAAACGGTCAGATTAAACCTGTTAGGATAAAAAATTTAATTATCAAAAGAAATTTTTACTATATTACCCAAAAAAATATAAACTTACCCCAAATAGATAGAGAGTTTTTACTTTACCTAGAAAAAAATACTCCATAATTCCTATAATAATCTATCAAAAATGACTTGGGAGTTTTAAATTGTATAAAGAATTAGTTAATTATCTAATTGATTTAGTCAAAATAAACTCTATTTTTGGAAATGAGAAGGAGATAGCAGATTATACACAGAATATATTAACTAATAAGTTAAAAAATGTTATCCGTTTCAACAACTCTTTAATCGGTTATAACGATTTAGATAATACTAAAAAAACTATAGGGCTTATAGGACATTTGGACACCGTCCCTGTTGAGAATGAGTTAACAGGTAAGATTATAGACGGTAAGTTATATGGCTTAGGTGCCAGTGATATGAAAGGCGGATTAGCTGTAATGCTTTATCTAATTGATTATTTTATGAGTAGGGAAAGTAGATTTAATTTGATTTATGTCTTTTACGAGAAGGAAGAAGGACCTTTCAATGATAACGGATTACAACCTTTATTGGAAAAGTATGGGGATATATTAAAAAATATTGATTTAGCTTTCGTCTTAGAGCCAACTAACAATGAGGTTCAAGTTGGGGCTGTAGGAACAATAAACGCAGAAATTATATTTAGAGGGAAGAAAGCCCATTCTGCTAGGGCTTGGCAGGGAGAAAATGCAATACATAAAAGCTGGAAGCTTATAAAGAGGGTTAACGATTTTGGTATTAAGGAGTATCCATTCAGTTTTAATATTGGTAATAGGAAGATTAACATCACCTTTTACGAGTTGATGAATATTACTGTTGCCAAATCAGAAGGAGCTAAAAATGTTATTCCTGATTACTTCTATCTAAATATAAATTATAGATTTTCACCGAGCAAAACATTGGAGGAAGCTAAAGAAGATATAATCAACACTGTCAAAGGTGAAGATGCAGAGATTAAATTTGTTGATTTAGCACCACCGGGAAAGATACCGAATAAAAATGAAATATTGTTAGACTTTATATCTAAGTTTGATTTACCTGTTAAGCCTAAGCAGGCGTGGACAGATGTTGCCCGTTTATCCCTATTCAATATAGATGCTGTAAATTTTGGACCGGGAGACCCTTCGCAAGCTCATCAGTATAATGAATATATACCTGTTGAAAATCTTTACAAATCCTTTGAATACCTTAAGGAGTTTTTAAAATTTTAACCTACATTAACAAGTTCAAATTTATTACCATACTTTTCAAACACTAACTCTTTAAGTTTTGGATGTTTATCCAAAAACGGGTCTTTTTCTAAAAGTCTGTCCGCCTCCTCCTTTGCTTTTTCTAAAACTAATCTATCTAAGGGACGATTTAAATCTGCTATACCTAAATTTATTCTTCCTGATTGGGCTGTTCCTACAATATCCCCACCTCCACGAAGCCTTAAATCTTCTTCTGCAATTCTAAAACCATCTCTAACTCTCACAAGTATTTTTAATCTGTCTAAAACATTTTTCTCTTCAGGAGTTTTAGGATTTTTATACCTGTCAGGTATAACCAATAAACATTTACCTTCGTACTGTCCCCTTCCAACTCTACCCCTTAGCTGGTGTATCTGTGATAAACCAAATCTATAGGCATCTTCTATAACCATAACAGTTGCATTAGGCACATCAACACCCACTTCTATTACTGTAGTTGAAACTAAGATATGGTAGATACCCCTTCTAAAAGCTTCCATTATTTTGTCTTTTTCTTCTTGGGACATTTTACCGTGTAAAAGGGCTACATTTTTATCTGGGAAGGCTTCCTTCCATTTTTTATAACCTTCTTCTGCAGACTTTAAGTCCAAACTTTCAGATTTTTCTATTAAAGGATATACAATGTAAGCCTGCCTTCCTTTCTCCAACTCTTCTCTAACTATACTTTCTATCTTTTTTCTCTCATCTGAAAAGAATATTAATGTTTCAACAGGTTTCCTACCTTTAGGCATCTGTTTTATAATGGACACATCCAAATCTCCAAAGTTTGCTATTTGAAGTGTTCTAGGTATAGGTGTTGCTGTCATAATTAAGGTGTGAGGTATTTTATGGGACTTTTCTATTAGAGCTTTTCTCTGTATAACTCCAAATCTGTGTTGTTCGTCAACGATAACCAAAGATAAATTTTTAAATCTTACTTCGTCCTGTATTAATGCGTGTGTTCCTATAACAATTTTTGCTTCTCCGCTTTCCATCATTGAATAAATCTTTTTCTTGTCCTTTTTAGACATACTACCTGTTAAAAGATAACTATCTATTCCAAACTTTGAAGTTATTTTTTGAAAATTCATAAAATGTTGATTTGCCAAAATCTCCGTAGGTGCCATAACTGCAACCTGTTTACCATCAAGTGCAACGGCTAAAGCCGAGATAATAGCAACCACAGTTTTACCACTACCAACATCACCTTGTATAAGTCTATTCATAGGTTTCGTTTGAGATAAATCGTTAAAAATATCCTTTAATGCTTTCTTTTGGTCTTCAGTAAGTCTAAAAGATAGATGTTTTTCCACTTCTTCAATAAAGTTCTCTTTAATATTTATCCTTTCTGCAGGTTCTTGTTTTATAAGATTTTTCCTATAACCCTGTGCAAGTTCTAATATAAATAATTCATCAAATATTAACCTTTCCTGATAGATTGTCTCAAACATGTTCAGTTCATCTATATCTAAACTCTCATCAGGGAAATGTAGATTTTTTATTGCCAATTTTATAGATGGATAGTTATATTTGGATAAAATTTCCGTAGGTATGTAATCAGGATAATACTTTAAATAACCCTTTAAAATTTTGTATATTGCCCTTCTCAAATGGTTTATAGTTTGTGATGAAAGTTTTACCGAAGTATCTCCACGGAGGGAATAAACAGGGACAATTCTATCTAAAACTATACTGTCTAAATCTTTATATATCTCAGGCTGTATTATAGATAAATCTTTTCCATATTTATTAATTTTTCCATAAATGTAAACTTCCTTTCCCTTTCTAAAAAATGTGTATAGGAAAGGTTTGTTATGGACGAAAAAAGCTTTTAATTTTAGATTACCTTGTTTGAGGATAACTACCGTTTTTAACTTGCCTTTATTAATCTCTTTTATACCTTCAACTTTTACTTTAAATAGTCCCTGTTCTCCATCCTTAACTTTAGCTAACTTTTTTAATCTTTTATCTTCGTATCTTTTAGGCGGAAAGAAGAAAACATCTTCAATATCAATTATGTTAACTCTCTTTAATGCCCTTTTTTCTATAGGTTTTAAAATTTTTAAATCTTTAACTAAAAAGTTTTTAAATGCTTTTCTATCTAGAGTTTTACCTAAATCCTGATTATTCTTTTTTTCATCAGAATAATTTTTTTTCTTTTCTACTTCATTTATAACTTTTAATAGATAATCTAAAAAAGCCCTTTTTTTATTAACATTTAGACTATCTAAACTTTTTATATCATCTATAATTCCTTTCGGAATAAAATCCTTTAACAACTCAACTAAAACAATTGATAATCCTTTCGTCCTTTCTAACAAATTATTATCGTATTTTAAAACTTTCTGAATTATCTCTTTTGCTTTTTTTATACTTCCCAATTTATCTAAATTCCTTCTAATTCTCTAACTATCTCTATTTTCATATTTTTAGGTACTTTTATCAATTTATTTTTAAATTTAATATATACATCTCTTAATTTTCTTATTTTTCTCTCTTTTAAGATTTGATATTTTTTATTTGCTGTTTTTGTAGTTACCTCTATAAGTCTAATCAATTTATTTCCTTTAATAACAGCAAAATCCACTCTCCTTCCTTCTTTTTTGTTTCCAATCTTAACTGTAATTTTTTTACCATTTTTATCAACTAAATATACTTCTCTTAAAATTTTATATCCTTTTTCTTCAGGATATTTTATTCTTAAAAGTTTATAAGTTAACTTTTCTAACATCTTACCCATAATTCTATTATTCTTTAAAATTTCTTTTTTCAGTATTTTATTTTGTGCTTTATTTAAATTGTTTAATTTTTTATCAATAATTGCCTTTTTTAATTTAACAAAAGAAGTCTTTGATTGTTTTACTTTGTTAAATATTTCCTTTCCTTTTTTAAATTTATCTTTAAATTTATATAAACTATTTCTTAATTTATATAACTTGTTTTTGTTAATTTTATTAAAACTAGATTTAAAGTAACTTTTAGTACTTTTAGTAGGTAAATTTTTTGTAAAACTTGATTTATAAACAGATTTTGAAGAAGTTTTTATTCTCTTACTTTTTGCTAAAGATATATCTATGTATAAAAATAAAATTACAATTGAAGTTAAAATATAAAAAAATTTAGTTATCCGTTTAATATATCTTAAAGACATATAACATTAATCCTTCCTTTTTTAGATTGATAACATTTAAATAATTATAAAAATGTAATTTAAAGCTACTCAATTATCATTATTTCTATAGCTAACGGAAAAAATTTCCTTTAAAATTTGGTTTAAAAATTTTTAGATGAGGTCTTTTTTTATGAAGATAACAGTTATAGGGGCAGGTTATGTTGGTCTTGTGACCGCCGCTTGTTTATCTGAAGTTGGTCACGAGGTAATGTGTGTTGAAAAATTACCTTCAAAACTGGAAATACTCTGTCGTGGGATGTCTCCA
The DNA here is from genome assembly GCA_003978485.1 of Persephonella sp. GTDB lineage: Bacteria > Aquificota > Aquificia > Aquificales > Hydrogenothermaceae > QNZC01. The sequence continues at coordinate 7,286 of QNZF01000044.1, read as the reverse complement.
ATCTATGAACCTGGTTTAAACGAGCTTTTACAAAAAAATATGAATGAAAACAGACTATTTTTTACGGACAAGATAGAGGAAGGGATAAAGTTTTCAGATGTTATATTTCTGTGTGTAGGGACGCCACAGGGAGAAGACGGAAAGGCTGATTTATCACAGGTTGAAGAGGCAGTTAGACAGATAGCAGAGAATATGGACGGTTATAAACTGATTGTTGAAAAATCAACAGTTCCTGTTAACACACACAAAAGAATAGAAAAAACGGTAAAGAGATATTTAAAGGACAAAAATATAGAGTTTGATGTTGCATCAAATCCAGAGTTTTTAAGGGAAGGTTCTGCTGTTTACGACTTTATGAACCCAGACAGAATTGTGGTTGGTGTTAACTCTGAAAGGGCAAAAAAGATAATGGAAGAGATTTACAAACCTTTCACAGATAAAGGATTTCCTTTAGTGATAACAAACACGACAACGGCAGAGCTAATTAAGTATGCTTCTAACTCTTTCTTAGCAATGAAAATATCCTACATAAATATGATTGCAGATTTATGTGAAAAGGTAGGAGCAGATATTAAGGAAGTTGCTAAAGGAATGGGATACGACAAAAGAATTGGAAGTCAGTTTTTAAACGCAGGTATTGGATACGGGGGAAGTTGTTTTTCTCCAGATGAGATTGTTTTTGTAAGAACAGATAATGGAATAGAGACGTTAACTTTTGAAGAGTTATTCAAAAAAGGTAAAGGGGAGAGTATACAAGGTTTAAAAATTCTATCTGCAGAAGAAGATGAAGGTTTAAAGATTGTTAATCTAGATTTTCTAACTGTTAGAGAATATGAAGATTATATGTTAGAGATTAATCTATCTATGGGAAGAAAGATAAAAATAACAAAAGACCATCCTGTTTTAGTTTTAAAAGACAATGAGATAAAAACTGTGTTAGCAGAGGAGTTGGAAGTTGGAGATGAGCTTGTATTTCCTTTTTTAAAGAATGATTTAGAAGAAAGGGAAGTATTGGGGATAAATCTAATAGATGAGTTAGAAAAATCAGATTTATTGGAAGATGTGCTATTACACTCCCTAGAGTTTATAGAAAATTTTGATTATATAAAGGAAAACAGTAGCAACAAATATCAATACGATATAAAAAGAGTTGGAACGGTTAGATTAAGAGAAGTTATCAATATAAAAGAAAGTGTTTATACAGATTTACTATCAACGATTAAAAATAGAAAGGCAGAAATACCATCAAAAATTAGAATAGACGGAGATTTTGCTAGATTTTTAGGATACTATTCTGTAGAAGGATTTATCATTGAAGATTTAGGTAGAAATGGAAAAGTTAGAAAGAGAATAGGTTTAACATTTAATAAAAATGAATACGAATATATAGGAGATGTAAAAGGAATATTAAACAGACTTGGGATACACTTTACAGAAAAGATAGAAGGTAATGCACACACAATTTTTATATCTTCAAGAATATTTGGTTATCTGTTGGAGAATGTTTTAAAGGCAGGGAGAAACTCTGACAGTAAGGCAGTTCCTCCACAGATATTAATATCTAATAGAGACATAAGAAGAGAGTATTTAAAAGGATTATTTAGAGGAAATGGAAGTATTGTTAAAGCTAACAAAGGAAAAAATCTTTATATAGATTTTGCAACAGTTAGTAGAAAGTTAGCAAATGGAGTTATTTTACTATTACAGATGGAAGGAATTATAGCTTCAGTAAGAGAGAAGTTTTATAACAAATCAAAGGTTCTTACTTACAATATAAGAATAAATGGTTATGAGAATGTAAGGAGAATTGGAGAATTATTTGGTAAAAAGTGGGAGAGATATAAAAATATTCTGTCAGAGTATAAAAGAGAAATATCTCCCATTGGTTATAGATTAAAGAAAAACTATGCAGTCTTAAAGATAAAAGATATAAAAAGTTATCACTATAAAGGAAATGTTTACTCATTGGAAAGTTATAATTTTAAGTTAATATCAAGTTATGGATTGTTTATACACAACTGTTTCCCCAAAGACGTTAAAGCCTTTATAAAAATAGCTGAAGATTACGGATTGGATTTTTCATTATTAAAAGATACAGATGATATTAATAAAAATAGAAGAAAGCAGTTTGTTAAGAAGATAGAAGAGGCTTTATGGGTTGTTAAAGATAAAAATATAGCCATCTGGGGATTATCATTTAAGCCAAACACAGATGATATAAGGGAGGCACCTTCTATAGATATTGTCAACTCACTTTTACAAATGGGAGCAAATCTAAAGCTCTATGACCCGCAGGCTAGAGAACATTTCCAAGCATTATTCCCTGAAAGTTCAAGATTAAAATATGCATATGATAAGTATGATGCAGTAAAGTATGCAGACGGTTTAGTTATTCTTACAGAGTGGGATGAATTTAAAAATGTTGATTTTGAAAAGATTAAATCTTTAATGCACACACCTATAATTATTGACGGTAGGAATATTTACGATTTAGAAGATATGAAAAAGTATGGTTTTGAGTATTACTCAATTGGAAGGCAAAAATTAGATTAAAAAGGAGATTTTAGTATGTTTAAATTAGGTGTTATTGGCGTCGGGAATATGGGGGAAGCTATAGTTAAAGGCATACTAAACAAAGGTATTTTAAATTCAGATGATATTGTTGTTTACGATAGGATAAAAGATAAAGCAAAGGCTATTTCTGATAAATACGGAGTTGGAATAGCTAACTCAAACGCTTTACTTACAAAGCTATCTAAAATAATCATTTTTGCTATAAAACCACAGGATTTGGAAGATACGGCAAAGGAAATAAAGGATTATTTAACAGAGGATAAGATATTAATATCAATACTGGCTGGAACTTCCTCTCAAAAGATTAAAGCCAATCTAGGTAAAAATATAAATGTTGTAAGGGTTATGCCAAATACACCTGCTTTAATCGGTGAAGGTGTTATAGCAGTAAGTTACGATAAAAGTCTAAATGATAGTATGAAAGATTATATAAATAGGATACTATCTGCACTTGGAAAAGTTTATGAAGTAAAAGAAGATTTAATGGATGTTATAACAGGACTGTCTGGTAGTGGTCCTGCCTACGTTTTTACATTTATTGACAGTTTGGCACAGGGCGGTGTAAAGAAAGGCTTACCATATCAACTGGCTTTAGACTTGTCTATTCAAACTGTTTTAGGTTCGGCAAAACTTTTACAGGAAACAAAGGAACACCCTATGGTTTTAAGGGATAAAGTATCATCCCCTGCAGGTACAACTATATACGGATTACACGAATTAGAAAAACATAACTTTAGAGATGGGATTATATCTGCAGTTGAAACGGCAACAGAAAGGAGTAAAGAGTTAGGAAAAAATTAGTATGAATAAGCTAAAATTTATTTTTTTAGGTCTCTCCGATTACCAAAAATTTTTAGATTTGCAAGATAGACTTACCAAAGGAAAAGGTGAGGGAAATTATATAATTATTACAGAACATTATCCAGTTTATACTGTAGGAAAGAGAATTAATAAAGAAGATTTACCTAAAAAAGATTTAGCACCTTTAATAAAACTAAATAGGGGAGGAGGAATAACTTTTCATGGTTTTAATCAGATTGTAGTTTATCCAATCTTAGATTTAAGGGATTACAAACTGAATTTAAAAAAGTATATAAGATTACTTGAAGATATAATGATAAATAGCTTAAAAGAAATAGGTATAAATGCATATAGAAAAGATGGATTAGTAGGTGTTTTTACAAATAAAGGGAAGATAGGATTTGTAGGCATAAATATATCACAATTTATAACAAACTTTGGATTTTCCATAAATTATGAAGTTGATAAAAATTATTTTTATAATATCAATCCATGTGGTTTGAAAGATGAAAATATAGCAAATATTACAGATTTTTCAGATATATCTAAAAGTGAATTTATAAATATACTTTACAAAAATCTAAAAAAAATCTTTTAAAACTCTACAAAATTTTTTTCAATGTTAAAATCTGATAACAGTCTAATTATCTCTCCAGTCTTCGTTTTTAGAACTTCGTTATACTCAGCGATATACTCATTTAAGTTAAGTATGTGTTCTTTCAATTTTTTATCTATACTGTCTATCTCTAATAGTATTTTTCTTATCTCAAAATTATTTTCTTTTCCATTTATTTCTACAGATTGGCGAATATAATTAATCAAAGATTTAATTATAAAAGCGTATCTCGATAAATCTTCAATATCATGGGTAATCTCTATCTCATCACGAAGTTCAAAGGCTTTTTCCAGAATATCAAAATCAACTTTAACGTATTTGTTAAACTCATCAATAAGTTGTATTTTTTCTTTTAAAAGGGATTTTATTGCCCCTATTTCACTCTCTATTTTTTTATTTAGGTTGATAATTTCTGAGTAGGTCATAATTATATTGAATATTATTGTTATTATCACAACTACAACTAAGAATATAATTATCAGTTTTTCCATGTTATTAACCAAAATAAAAATTATCTAACATAAAAAATTTGTTTATAGTTAGAGAAAATTAGGTGAAATTTGTGTTAAAAATTGATAAGTTTACTTTAAATTAGTTTTTGTTGAAAATGTATACAAAGATTATAAAATAAATTGATACTTCATAATAAATCCTTTTTTGAGGTGAAAATAAAATGTTTGAGCTACTAACGGAAAAATTTAGTAATGTAATAGAAAAGTTAAAAAGGGCAAAAAAGTTAGATGAAAAAACAGTTAACGAAGCTTTAAAGGACATTAGAAGGGCTTTACTTGAGGCTGATGTAAATGTTGAGGTTGTACAACAGTTTTTAAATGATATAAAGGAAAAACTGGTCGGTAAAGAGGTTATAAAGGGTTTAGATGCCGGAGAAACGGTTATAAAACTTATTTATGACGAGCTGTTAAATATTTTAGGAGAAGAAACAGGTTTAAACAAAAGTGAAAAACCACCTACTATAATAATGCTTGTAGGTTTACAGGGAACAGGTAAAACAACAACTGCTGGGAAACTTGCTAAATGGTTAAAATCTAAAGGCTATCAGGTAGGGGTAGCATCAACTGATGTTAGAAGACCTGCAGGAGCAAAACAGTTATGTAAACTTGCTGAGAGTATAGATATTCCCTGTTTTATAGATGAAACTGAAAAAGATGCTATAAAGCTTACTGAAAAGATTATAAAAGATGCAAAAAGCAGTGGTCTATCATACTTAATTCTAGACACGGCAGGTCGTTTGCATATAGATGAAGAGTTAATGGATGAGCTTGTAGAGATAAAGGAAAAGGTTAATCCTGCTGAAGTTTTGTATGTAGCTGATGCAATGCAGGGACAGGATGCTATAAACACCGCAAAAGTTTACAATGAAAAAGTAGGTTTAACGGGAGTTATACTAACTAAACTTGACGGTGATGCTAAAGGTGGTATTGCTTTATCAGTTAGAAAAGTTTTAGGTGTTCCTATAAAGTTCATAGGTGTTGGAGAAAAGATTGAAGATTTTGAGCCTTTCCATCCAGATAGGATAGCCCAAAGAATACTGGGATTGGGAGATATTCAGTCTCTAATTGAAAAAATGGAAAAGGCTATTGACGAAGACAAAGCCCAAGAAATGGCAAAAAGGGTCATGAATGCAGAGTTTACTTTAGAAGATTTAAGGGAACAGTTAAGGATGATTAGAAATCTAGGTCCATTAGAAAAAGTTTTAAAGATGATACCGGGAGTAGGTAGTAAGATAAAAGATTTAAAGGTAGATGAAAAACAGTTGATAAAAATTGAGGCTATTATAAACTCTATGACACCTGAGGAGAGACAAAATCCACATATAATAAACGGTAGCAGAAAGAGAAGAATTGCAAGGGGTAGTGGTACAACAATAATGGATGTTAACAAGGTCTTAAAGCAGTATAAGGAGATGAAAAAATTAATGAAAAAAATGAAAAAATCTGGTAAAATGAAATTTCCGATGAATTTACCAAAATTACCTTTTTAGGAGGTTTAACAATTTGATAAAGATAAGATTATCCAGAGCTGGTAGAAAGAAGCATCCTGTTTTTAGAATGGTTGTGATGGACAGCAGAGCACCAAGGGAAAGTAAATATATAGACTATATAGGAACTTACGACCCTATTTTAAAAACTGGAAATATTAATGTTGAAAAGGCTAAAGAATGGATAAAAAAAGGAGCACAACCTACAGAAAGAGTTGTAAAAATATTAAGACAGTATGGTTATGATGTAGAGGCTGAATTAGGTAAATCTTTTAGAAATAAATAAAGAATACTAAACCAGTAAAGGAGGTTATTTACAATGGGAAAACTGCAAGAGCTTGTAGAATTTGTAGCTAAGTCTTTGGTAGACCACCCTGAAAAAGTAGAAGTTAGAGAAATTGAAGGGGAGAAAACTACCGTTATTGAACTAAAAGTTGCACCTGAAGATTTAGGTAAGGTTATCGGTAGACAGGGAAGGACTGCTAGAGCCATAAGAACACTGTTAGCTGCAGTTGCTAGAAAACAAAACAAGAGGGCTGTTTTAGAGATATTAGAACCATAAATGATATATACGGGGTAGGGTTAACGTCCCACCCCCTATCAAAAATAAAATATCAATAATCTATCTTTCTTCTTTTAAACAGTTTGTTATATACTCTCCGTTAAGTATATCTATCTCCAAATTCCTTTTATCTAAATTATCTCCAATTTTAAAACTTATTTTTATCAACGGATAATCTATATCTGTAAACTCATCTTCCTTCGGCCATTCAATAAAGATAACACCATTTCCCAAAAAATCAGTTAAATCAAACTTTTTAACCCTATATAGGTCTATATGGTAAATATTAAAACTTTCCGTTTCGTAAATATTCATAATAGTAAATGTTGGAGAATTAACTTCATCCTTTAATGATTTGTCTATACTGGCTACAAAGTGTTTAACAAAGGTTGTTTTACCTGCTCCCAAATCACCAATTAACAGAAATATTTCATTTCCTTTTACACATTCAGATAATCTTTCGGCAACATTACCTAATTTTTTTTCATCTAAATTTTTTAGAACTATTTTTACCATTAAATCACTCTTTATTAGAAGTTTTTTTATGTAAATTATAATAACAGTCAATTTTGAAAATAAATCCAGTTAATTTTTTATAATTATTTAAGATAGAGGGTTTCAATCAAATTGATAATTAGTTAAAGCCAAATATAGCTTAAATCAATACATTGATAATTCTTAAACCTATATATAATAAAAGCTATAAACGGTAAATCGCCTTGTTTTATATTTTT
>QNZF01000065.1 GCA_003978485.1 Persephonella sp. | reverse complement strand
CTTTAAAACTTTTGAAGTATCAAACTTGTTAAATCTAATTGACAGATTTTTATTAAAAGGCTTATAACTAATCTCCAAATTTTTATTAAAAAAAATGTTTTGTTTAAAAATTTTATTATCAATCTTGAGATTTTTTATATATACATATCTGTTCTCTAAATCTTTAATGTTGAACTTAAAAATGTTTCCATCTATTTTAGAAAATAGGAAGTTATTTGAAGATAGAAAATAAGAAACAACAGTTTTTAAAGGAAAGGTAAAAACGAAAGTTGTTAAAAATACTAAAACGAAAATAAATATTTTTAGCTTTTTCAATTTTAGCTTCCCTGTCTTACAGTTTATTTTCCAAATTAAGATTTTCTAAATACTCTAGATAAACATTCTTTATCCTTTTAAATATCTCTTCGCTCATATTTTCATTATAAATATGGGAACTTTTATTTTTATCTTCCAACATATCTAGAAAAATCTCATCATCGTTTATTATATTTGATTTAAATGCTTCCTTTATACAATTTCTCGGTGTATAACATTCCACTCCTTGATATTCTAAAATTGATTTTAACGCCTTCCATAGCAGTTCTACCGTAAATTCAAACCTTTGTATCACTCCATCTTTATCTAAATCATCCTTCGCATGCTTAACAGCTTCTTTAAGCCTTGATAATGCCCTTTCAAAATTTTTAATTTTAAGTAAGGCATTACTTTTTTTCATATAAAATCTTCCCCTCTTTCATTATTTTTTCTTTAAAATCTTCATCAATATCAGGTAAAAATACTACATCAACGCTGTATAACCCGCTTAATCTATCTATTTTCTCTTTTAATTTTCTTTTTTCTCTAAATGACAGATTTAAATCTACCGCAATGTCTATATCTGACTGCTTCTTATAATCTCCTCTTGCCCTTGAATCAAAAATAACAATTTTTTTCGGATTATACTTTTTTAATTCCTCAACAATTAAGCTAATATATCTATTTACTTTTTCTGAACCGAAATAAATGTTTTTCATTCTTATACACCGTAATATAATTAAAAATCTTTCAAAACTTTTTTATCTATCAGTTTCTCCAACGACAGGGTCTAAACTCCCCAGTAAAACAACTGCGTCTGCAACTGTCCTGCCTTTTATAATCTCTGTAAATATTTGAAGATTGTAAAAAGCCCCCGACCTTATCTTTATTCTGTAAGGCTTACCGTCCCCTTTACTTACTATATAGAAACCTAACTCACCTCTAGGATTTTCCCCAGACATATATATTTCCTCTTCAGGTGCTTGCTCCCCATAAATTCTTAAATTAAAATCTTTCACCATACTTTCTATAGATGTGTAAACTTCTTCTAATGTTGGTAATACATAAGGATTTTCTGAGGATATATATTTATCGTCTTTTAGTTTTTCTAATTCATCTACACATTGTTTTATTATATTTAAGCTCTGTTTCATTTCCTCAATTCTTACTAAATATCTGTCATAACAGTCTCCAACTGTCCCTAAAGGTATCTCAAAATCTACTCTGTCGTAAGCATCTGTCGGTTGGATAGCTCTTATATCGTAAGGTACACCTGAAGCTCTAGCAACAACTCCCGTAAGTCCATACTGATAAACATCTTCCTCTTTTATTATTCCAATATTAACGTTTCTTCTTAACCAAACTCTATTTTTAGTTAGTATAGTCTCATACTCTTCTAGTTTAGAAGGAAAATCATTAATAAAATGTTTAATAACATCTAACGCTCCATCTGGTAAATCTTTAGATACACCGCCTATCCTGATATAGCTTGAATTTAACCTTATACCTGCTATTCCTTCTATTATATCCATTAATTTTTCTCTTTCTCTGAATGTATATAAAAATATAGTTAAAGCTCCAATATCCAAAGCGTATGTTCCAAGCCAAAGCAGATGTGAGTTTATCCTTTGCAATTCACACATCATTGTCCTAATCCATTTCGCTTTTAAAGGTGGCTCAACTTTCAAAAGTTTCTCAACTGTGTTTACATACGCAACCTGACTACATAATGCAGATATATAATCCATTCTGTCTGTGTAAGGTATAAATTGGGTATAAGTTAATTCTTCCGCTAATTTTTCTATTCCCCTATGTAGCTGTCCCAGGATAATATCACACTGTTGGATAACCTCTCCTTCCATATCAAATATAAACCATATTGTTCCGTGTGTTCCCGGATGTAAAGGACCCCAATTTAATACCATCTGAGCTTTTTTCTTAATTCTAGCCTTCTGTGTCCTTTCCAAATCTTCTAACGTTGGTACTTCAGTGTGATAGGGGTCGTAATTATGTGCAGGAATGTTTTGATTATCCCTTTCATTTAAAGATGGAAGATACTCTGTTTTATAACCTTCCCGTGGAAAATCTTTTCTCAATGGATGATAAGGATAACCTTCCCATAAAAACATCCTAACTAAATCTTTATGACCTTCAAATTTAACACCGAACATATCGTAAGCTTCCCTTTCAGCCCATTTTGCCCCTTTCCATAAATCTGTTATTGTTGGAAGTTTACAATCCTTAGCCCAACATTTAATTCCAACTCTCTGCTTATCAATGGGGTTAAACAGTAGATAAACTCCTAAAAACCTGTCTTCACTATCAGGATAGTCTATGCAGGTAAAATCTATAAACATTTTAAAATTAAAATCATCTCTTAATGTTTTTAAAAGATTTTTTAAATTTTCCATATCAATATGTAAAAATATTGCATTCGGAAACTTTTCTATCTTTATCTGTGGGAACTTGGATTGTATATTTTTAAGCTTTTCTTCGTCTATCCAAAGGTTATTTTGCAAAATAAGACCCCTTTTGTTCGTATAAATAGTTTTAATTATAACAATTCATATATTAAGTTTAAATTGTATATATTAGAAAAAAGTTTCGTTTTATCTCCAATTGGTAGAAAACCCAGTTTTAAAAAACCGGTAAGAGACCAATAACATTTCTCATTAAAACATTTTTATTATGAAACTTAAAAGAGTTATAAAACTTGTTGTAAAACCTTATAATCTTACTTATATTTCTGTTTAAAAATAAAATATTTTAGCCTTCCTAACTTGTTGTACCTGCAAGAAGGGTTGCTTCTAAAAGTCTTAAATCTGCTTTTAGTGAAAAAAAGGTCTTAAAGTGTCTTGTCCTTATTCCAGCAATCCTGCCTTTAGATATGATAAAAGGTTTTATTCTATATAGTTTGACAAAGAGGAAATCTACACTGCTCTGTAGAAGGCAAACTTAAACTCAAAATAAAAATTTCAGAATACTTTAGACAGTATTTTTCTTGGGTTAGTTGACTTTAAAGATTAATATTTTATTGATAATATGAAATCATAAAAATTTTTATGTAAAATTAAGCTAAAAACTAATCTTTCCAGGAGAAAAAAACTTTATATGAGAGATATAGATATTAAAAGTTTAGAGTTTGATAAATTTTTAAAACTTTTAGCACAGTTCAGTGTAAATAAAAAAACAAAGGAAAAAGTGTTAAATCTTAAACCCTATTTAGATGAAGAAAATGTAAAAAAAGCCATTACAGAAAGTAAAGCATTTATAAATATTCTATACAAAGAAGGATATTTTCCGTTATCAGAGTATCCAGTAATAGATAAATCTTTAAAGTTACTTACAATTGAGGAAAGTATACTGTCACCTAAAGAGCTTTTAAATATAGCTACAATTTTAAACATAGCTAGAGATATAAAGAACTTTTTATCTAAATATATAAAAGATTATGAGCCTTTAGACAAGTATTACAAATCTCTTTTCCCTTCAAGAGAAACTGAAAAGATTATTAGAGAAAGTATAGATAACTCAGGAATGATTAAAGATAGTGCAAGTAGAGAGTTAGCAACAATAAGAAAATCTATAAGAGATGTTGAAAATAAAATCCATTCTATTTTGGATAATATTATAAACTCACCAAAATATCAAGATGTAATTCAAGAAAAAATAATAACTGTAAGAAAAGAGAGGTATGTAATACCTGTAAAACAAAGCTTCACATCTAAAATTCAGGGAATTATACATGATAGGTCTTCTTCTGGGCAGACAATATATTTAGAGCCAATAAATGTAGTTGAGCTAAACAATAAACTGTCAGATTTAAAAATTAGAGAGCATATAGAAATAAGAAAGATTTTAAAATTTTTGACTGATATTGTTAGAAATAGACTAAACGGTTTAAGACAGAGTTATGAAAGTATAATTAAATTGGATTTTCTCTATACAATAGGAAAATTTGCTAAAAAGTTTAACTGTACTTTTCCTGAAATATCAAAATCTGTTGAGTTAATTAATGTAAAACATCCAATATTTTTGCTAAAGGAAAAACCATTTAAGCCTATAAATATACTTATACCGGAAAATAAAAAAGGTTTGGTTTTAACAGGTTCAAATACAGGTGGTAAGACAGTTGCTTTAAAAACAGCAGGGCTCAATGCTTTCCTATTTCAATCAGGTATACCTATTCCAGCAGATGAAGGTAGTAAACTTCCAGTTTTCAGTGGAATATATGCTGACATTGGAGATATGCAAAGTATAGAACATAACCTTTCAACATACTCAGCCCATATAAAGAATATAAAAGATATTTTAGATAGGATAGATAATAAAAGCATTGTTTTGTTGGATGAGCTTATACCGGGAACAGACCCAGATGAAGGCTCTGCAATTGGTATAGGTATTCTTGAAAAGATTAAGGAAGTAGGTGCTTATGCAATAATAACAACACATTTTAAACAGATTAAACTTTATGTTCTGTCAGATGAATACTTTGAGGTAGCTTCTGTAGGATTTGATAAAGAAAAACTTACACCAACTTATACAATCCATTACAAATCTTTAGGTCAGAGTATGGCTTTTTATATAGCTGAAAAATTAGGTTTTAGTAAGGATATTTTAGAAAAGGCTAAAAAATATTTAGATAGTTCAACTTTAGAACTTAACAAAGCAATAGAAAAACTTGAAGTTTACAAAACTGAATACGAGAAGGAAAAAGATACTGTTCAAAAATTGAGAAAAGAGCTGGAGATAGAAAAAAGTAAGTATGAAAAATTAGCTAAGGAGCTTGAAGAGTATAAAAAACAGAAATGGAAGGAGGCAGTTAAAGATATAGATAACTATATAAAACAGGTTAGGGAAGAAGGTTATAAAGTTATTGAGGAATTAAAGTTTAAAGGTAAAGGTAAAAAATTAGAGAGATTTTTAACTACAAAAAGGGAAGAGTTAGGAAAATTAAAAGATAAAATGGAAGATGAAGAAATATATGAGATAAATATAGGAGATAAGGTAAAACTTAAAGGTAAAGGTAGTATTGGAGAAGTAATTTCTGTAAGGGAAGATAAAGCTAATGTTAACTTTAAAGGTTTAAAGATATGGGTTAAGTTAAAAGATTTGGAGAAAGTTGAGGAGAAAGTAGGAATAAAACAAGATAAAAAGGTGAAAATAAGTATAAGAAGGGAGAGGGGAGAGAGGGTAAAACCTGAAATAAATCTTATAGGAAAAACTAGAGAGGAAGCATTAAAAGAATTAGAAAACTTTTTGGATAAAGCGATTTTGGAAGGTTATTCAACTGTAAGAATTATTCATGGATACGGTTCAGGTGTTTTAAGGAAAGCTGTAAGGGAGTATTTAGACAGATTACCTTACAAAGTAGAGTATGAAGATGCCCCTTACAGTGAAGGTGGTTTAGGAGCTACTATTGTCCATATAAAATAATCTTGTGAACTACTACCGATTTTAATCAGTAGCTTCTTTCATCGGTAGCTTCTGTAGAGATTTGTTGCTTAATGCACCTTACCGTTTTGAAAAACAGGGTTTTAGCCAGTTATTTTTATATAAAAAAATTTGATAAAATATAAATTGAGGCATAACTTTATATAAGTATCCTTTTTCATCCTGCTTTCTTAAGAAAAAAATAAAAATTTGGAGGATATAAGACTATGTCTGAAGAAAAAAAAGAGATTAAAGAAGAAAAAATAGAGGAAAAGGAAGAACAAAAGGAAGAAAAAGGAGAGATTGAAGAAGAGGAAAATCCTTGCAAAGATTTAGAGAAAGAGATTGAAGAGTTAAAAGAAAAATTAAAGAGAACAGAGGAGATAGCAAAAAATCTGAGTGTTGCCTATCAAAAATTAGAAGAAGAGTTTGAAAATTACAAAATAAGAATGAGAAGGGAAAAGGAAGAAGCTAAAGACGAAGGAGCTCTAAGGGTAATAAAAAGCTTTATAGAGATAGTGGATAACTTTGAGCAAGCTTTAGAAAGTGCTAAAACTGCAACTGATATAAATGCATTTATAAAAGGTGTCCAGATGATACACTATCAGTTAAACAGATTTCTACAGGAACACGGAATGGAGAAGATAGAGGCTATAGGGGAGTTTAATCCTGTAGAACATGAGGCAATAGAAACTGTTAAGTCTGAGGAGCATGAACCTAACACAATTATAAAAGTTTTACAAACAGGTTATAAATTTAAAGGCAAGGTAATAAGACCTGCAAGAGTAGTAGTTGCAATTAGAGAAGAAAAAGAGGAAGATATGGATAGGGAAGAGAAAAAAGATAAATAGAGGTTCAAATGGATTTCTATAAGCTTTTGGGGGTTTCCCCCAATGCATCAAAGGAAGAGATAAAGAAAGCTTTCAGAAAGAAGGCTAAAAAGTATCATCCAGATTTAAATCCAGAGAATGAAGAGCTATTTAAAAAGATAATAGAGGCTTATGAAACACTTTCAGACGACATAAAGAGAAAGGAGTATGACGCTAGGAGAAAGGTAGGCTTTTTTAAAACGAAATTTAATGAAGAAATTGGAGATATTTTTAATTTAAATAGAAATCAAAAACTTAAAGGTAAAGATATAAAAAAGGAAATTTTTATAACATTAAAGGAAGGTTTTGAAGGAGTATATAAAAGGATTACTTTCACAAAAAATAAGATTTGCCCAAGGTGTGGTGGTAGTGGAAAAAGTGAAAACTCCTTCTTTCAAAAATGTAATATATGCGATGGAAAGGGAAAAATAAAAAAATGGGTTTTAAATATACCCTGTGTTAGATGTAAAGGTAAAGGTCAGATAATAGTTAATCCTTGTGAGTACTGTGATGGGGAAGGGGTTATAAAGGTAGAAGCTGAAACAAACATTTACATACCTGCAGGTATACAGGATAACCAAACAATAAAGGTTGAAGGGGTTGGAAACGAGGTTTACGGAGGTATTTCAGGAGATTTACTGATAAAAGTAAAAATCAATAAAAGTAAAGATTTAAAGATAAAAGGTAGAGATATATATAGAGATATAAAAATTCCAAAAAGTAAAGCTAAAGCCGGTGAGTTTATAGTTATAAAGAATATAAAAAATGAAAAGTTAACTATTAGAATTCCTGAGGATATAAAGGTAGAAACTGTATTAAAACTTAAAGGAGAAGGATATAAGGACATAAAGGGAGAGATAGGAGATTTATATTTAAAAATAATCCCTATATAAGCTACTTTTTGTTGTTCTCTATAAACAATTTTAACTCATTTAAAAACTGTTCAGGGTCGTATCCGTAATTGATAGCCGCCATATATATAGTTTCATGTTTCTTACAGGAACAGACATTACAGTACATATTCCTTGAGTTAAAAAACTTCTGAGTAAAAGGATACTTTCTTAAAACTGATTGTATAGTTGTTTTTAAATCTATCTCTTTCATAACATTAACCTCTTAGCTTTTTAAGTTCTCTCTTTGTAAATCAATTCCTAAAGCTAAAGCCCCTAGGAATATTATAAAAGCTACTTTACCTAAAAATATAATGATACTTAGCAGTTGTTTTGAAGTTTTTAAGCCAGAATAACCAAACAGTTTAAATAAAAGTTTTATCAACCTAACCATATTAAACACTCCAACTGAAAATTTTATAAATAATTTAATTATAAAACTATTGCTTAAATAGAAAAGTTTTTTTATCATTTTTTTAACATTTTTTTCAGAAAAAGGTTTGATGAAAGAAAAAGAGGAAAACTCATTTATTATATGGGGAAGAAATCCAATTATAGAGGCTTTAAGGTCAAACAGAAGCCTTGAAAAGATTTTAATGGCACATGATACTCATATTCCAAGGGAATTAATTAAATTAGCGGAAAAAAGAAAAGTAAAAATACAAAAAGTCCCTCGTAAAAAGGTAGAAGAATTAGCTAAAACAAAAAAAACTCAAGGAGTAGTTGCCTTACTAAGTCCTATCCAGTATGTAGATGAAAATAAATTGATAGATGGAATTATATCTAATGAAGGTATAATCTTAGTTTTAGACCATATTACTGACCCTCAAAATGTGGGAAATCTTATAAGGACGGCAGAGGTTTTAGGTGTAAATGGTGTTGTAATTCCTAGGGAGAGGAGTTCCCCAATAAATGAGGTTGTAGTAAAAGCATCAACAGGAGCAGTTTTCCATTTACCCATATCAAAAGTTGGAAGTTTAAAAAGTTTCTTAAACAGATTTAAGAAAAGGGGAGGTTGGGTTGTATCTATAGAAAAGGGAGGAAAACCAATACATAAACTTACCTATCCATTTCCTTTAGCTATCGTCCTAGGTTCTGAAGGTAAAGGAGTGTCTAAATCGGTTTTAGAGAGCTCGGATATTATTGCTACTATACCTATGAAAGGGAAGATTACTTCTTTAAATGTTTCATCAGCTGGAGCTATTGCTTTGTGGGAGATAATAAAACAAAAGTTTAATTATTAGTTATGTAATAACGAAAAAGTTTTTGATTAATATGGTTTTAATTATTCAGTTAGATTATACTTACTAATGTAAAAATAAAAGTTTGGAGGTAAAAGAATGGCAGATGACAAAATGAGCAGAAGGGATTTCCTCCTTTATGCAATGGGAGGTTGGGCTGCTATTGGTGCTGCAGGCGTTTTATACGCTATGTATAAAACTTGGGAACCTTTACCTGAAGTAAAAGCCCAAGCTACAACTAAATTTGATTTATCTAAGGTTAAGCCGGGACAGTTAAAGGTTGTTTCTTGGAGAGGTAAACCTGTATTTGTTTTACACAAAACACCTGATATGAAGAAATGTGAAGATAGAACTGTTGCCGGTGAATACACAGTTGTTTTAGGAATTTGTACACACTTAGGATGTATTCCAAACTGGGAAGCGGACAAAAAGATATGGCATTGTCCTTGTCACGGTGGAGAGTATGATGCTTGTGGAAGAAATATATTTGGACCACCACCAAGACCTTTAGACATACCACCATTTAAATTGGAAGGTAAAACTATAATCATTGGAGAAGAAGGCCCCGAATATAAAAAATTAATGGAAAAAGCATAAAGGGAGGAAAGGAAAGATGGAGAAAAAAGGTGGTTTACTGGAATGGTTAGATAAAAGGTTAGCGGTAAACGCCTTATGGCGTATTATGATGTCTGAATATTACTTACCGAAAAATATAAACTTCCTCTGGAGTTTTGGCGTACTTACAATGTTAGTTTTTGCAATATTGGTTATAAGTGGAATATTTCTATTAATGTATTACAAACCGGATGCAAAACTAGCCTTTGACAGTGTTAATAAAACTATAATGATGGATGTTGCTTTTGGTTGGGTTTTCAGACACACTCACGCAGTTGCGGCATCAATAATGTTCTTAGTTTTATACATACATATGGCAAGAGGTTTATACTACGGTTCCTATAAAGCTCCTAGGGAAGTTGTCTGGATAACTGGATTTTTACTATTCGTCCTAATGTCTGCTACAGCATTCACAGGTTATCTACTACCTTGGGGACAGATGTCTTACTGGGCGGCTCAAACTATAACAACATTATTTGAAAAAATACCATTTATTGGACCTGACTTAGTTATATGGATAAGAGGTAACTATATCGTCGCTGATGCAACATTAACAAGATTTTTCGCTTTACACGTAGTATTCTTACCATTACTACTAATATTTGTAACTGCTGTTCACCTATATGCAGTTAGAATTGTTGGTTCTAACAATGAAGATGGAATACCTATGACAAAAGAAGAGAAGAAGGTAAAAGGTATACCTTTCTGGCCTGTATTTATGGCAAAGGAATATTTTGTAATGTCAGTATTTTTACTATTCTTCTTCTACCTAGTATTCTTCAACTATAACTTTGCAATGGACCCTATCAACTTCCAACCTGCAGATTATCTACAGACACCTATGCATATCTATCCTGAATGGTATTTCTTAGCTTATTATGAAGTATTAAGAGGTTTCTTCTTCAGTCAAAACCTAGGATTGATAGCTTTCGTCGCATCAATGTTTATCATCCTATTTATGCCTTGGTTAGATAGGTCTCCAATAGTAAGTGGAAAACATAGACCTTTATACAAAATAGCTTTCTGGATATTTATATTTGATTTCATATTTCTAACAATCTTAGGTAAATTACCTCCAACAGGTCTATACGCATGGTTAGGTTTAGCAGGTAGTATAGTATTCTTCTTATTCTTTGCAGCACTACCAATAATCTCAAAAATAGAAAAAAGCCAAGTTGAAAAGGCTGGGAGGTAGAGGAAGATGAAAGAATTAAAAATATTAGCTGTAATAGTTGTATTGGTTCTTATAGGCTATTGGGGAATAGAACCTTTAGCACATAGCATTATGCATAAGCATATAGAGGAAGCTATAAAAAAATATAACCTTCCTGACTTCAAATTTTCTGATTTAGACCCTATACCTTCCGGTTTACAAGGTAATCCTCAAGCTGGAAAGGAAGCGGTAAAAACTTTCTGTATATCCTGTCACAGTGTTAAAAAGGAAGGTATAAACGCTCCAATGCCTCCACAAGCTGCTGCACAATCTTTTGGAGTTGTTCCTCCCGATTTATCAAATATAGGTGGAATACTTGATGAAAAATATTTATTTAACTTCTTAAAAAATCCTCAAAAGGCTACAGAAAATCCTAAATTTGCAATGCCTGCATTAGGTTTATCTGACCAGCAAGCAATTGATATTGTTGCTTACTTAAAATCAATAGCTAAGAAAAATATGTCTGGAAAGGAAGTTGTTGAGGAAGGTTGTGTAAGATGTCACTCTATTAAATACCAAAAGATACAAGCATTATCTCCGCCTGATACTATGAAAAAATACTTAGGAAAAGTTCCACCTGATTTATCAGTTATATACAAAGCTAAAGGTGAGGAATATCTACATGCATTCATAAACAAACCTCAGGCTATCCTACCGGGAACAGGTATGCCTAGGGTAGGTTTAGATAAAGAAGCTCAGGAAAAAGCTATAGCTTATCTTGAAGAGATAGCAGACCCTCATAAAGAACAAAGAACAAAAGTTGGAATAATAGTTTTAGCTTATCTATTGGTAATGGTAGGTTTAACTTACGCTTGGAAGAGAAAAATCTGGAAAAACTTACATTAATATTTCCTTTTTCTTTTCCTTTCTTTTTCTATAGAATAGAAGCGTTAATTCTGACAAAGGAAAAGACACTTTGAAAGTTTTATTTTATTCACATAATCTATGGAAAATATCTTCCACAGCTAAATTGTCAGTAGATTTAGCAAACAAATTAAAGGAAAAATACGATTTAGATATAAGATTTGTAATAAGTAAAAAATCTGATAATGACTTAGAAGTAAATTTTCCTATTTATCATTTAAAAAGAAAAGGAGAGATAGGGAAGGCTTTAGGTCTAAAAGATTTAATTCAGAGGGAAAAATTTGATATAGTTTTCAGCTATATGTTAACTCAAAATATCATATTAAGCTTAGCAAAATATTTTTCAAAGTATAAAAAAACTGCTTTTGTAGGCTCAGTTCATTATATAGACAATTACGAAAAAACTAATAGTTGGTATAAGTATCCATACAGGCTATTAATAAAAAAATTGTATTCAAATTTAGATAAAGTTGTAGCTGTTTCAAATTATGTAAAAGAAGATTTAAAAAGGGCGTTTTTCCTTGATGATAAAAAGATAGAAGTAATTCAAAATTTTATAGATTTGGATAGAGTAAAAAGATTATCAGCTGAACCGATTACTGAAAAAGAGAAAAATATTTTTAGAGAGGATGTAATTATTAATGTAGGGAGATTAGAGATAGAAAAGGGACAGATTTATTTAGTTAGGGCTTTTAAGAAAGTAAATGAATTAAGAAAAAACACTAAACTTGTTATCATAGGAGATGGTTCTCAAAGGGAGATAATAGAAGCAGAAGTAAAAAAGTTAAATTTAGAAAATTCAGTTTATCTGTTAGGATACAAGACAAATCCGTATAAGTATATAAAATATTCAAAATTATTCGTTTTACCGTCTTTATTAGAAGGTTCCTCAATTGTAGGTTTGGAAGCTCAAACTTTAGGTTTACCTGTGGTAGCTTTTAACAGTGAAGGTGGTCATTTAGAGGTTTTAGGAGATAGTTCTTTATTGGTTTCTCCTAAAGATATAAATGGTTTATCCAATTCTATTTTAAAACTGTTATCTGATAAAAAGTTATACGATAGATTTAAAACATTATCTTTAGAAAATGTTAAAAATTTTTCTGTAGATAAAAAAGCTGAGGAGTACTTTCAGTTTTTCAATAAACTTGTTCAATTAAAAAATTCCTAAAATCAAATCGGTTAAAATCAAAAAATTTAAATAAATCTCAGTTTTATATTATTATATAACTTGACAATAATCTGCTAATAATATTTAATATTTGCCATCACTAACTATTAAATTGAGAGGTGGAGAAAATGTTTACAAGAAATCTATTAAAAAAAGCATTACTTCCCGTTATTGTATCAGCTGGATTGCTATCTATCCCTGCTTTTGCAACTCCTCAAGAAAATGATAAAACTAATACATTAATGAAGTCTGCAGGGCATAGGTCTGCCGAAGCATTAAAAAATGTTGAGGAAAGTAAGCTTATACTTGAAGCTATCCAATCTGTAAACTTAACTCAACATGCTTTAGCTTTATTAGTAAATGGGAAGGTTGATGAAGCTAAAAAATTATTAAAAGAAGCTCGCTCAAAACTTTATAAGCTATCTGTAAAATACAAAGGTAAATTAGACAGATTGCCTATAAATGTTGTTATTACAGAGATTGATGGTGTGGATAACATACTTACAGCTAAAAATATTATAGAAAAAGCTAAAAAAGCTTGTGAAAGGAATGATATTCCTACAGCAAGAGATTTGTTAGAGGCTTTAAGAAACGAGATACACATTCAAACAAGTTATCTACCTTTAGATATATTTAAAAAATCAGTTATATTGGCTTCAGATTTACTGGAAAAAGGTAAAGTAGAAGATGCTATAAAAACACTTAATATAGCTTTATCTTCTATAGAAATTGAGGACACTATTATACCTAAACCTTTAGCAGAAGCTATAGTTCTCATAGATGACGCTAGAAAGATATTCAATCACAATCCACAAGATGCAAAAAGACTTTTAGAAGAGGCTAAAAGAAGAATAAGATTGGCTCAAGTTTTAGGATATGTTAGAACTAAAGATGAAATAGCCCCACTGATTGCAGAAATAAACAAACTGGAAAAATCAATAACATCTTCGTCAGCTAAAAGCGAACATTTCCAAACTCTAATAAAACATGTTAGAAGTATGCAAAAGAAAGCTACACATACTCAAGAGAAAAAATAACAATTATTTTCATTTCTCTTCTTTTGCTTCATCCCTTTTTAATCTCATTTAAATAATTATTTCTTTAATGTTATATACTGTTTCATATAGATTTTTATAAAAATTTTGGTGAGTTGTATGTTAGGAATAGAAAGACTTTTACAAAAGTTATTGAATAGACAAAATCAAGACAAATCGCAGAGGAAAGATTTTGAGGAAGAGTTTCAGATAAACACTAAGTATGTTCACGGTATGTTGTTTTACAACACTTACTTTGATTATTTAATGAAAGCCTTAGACAAAGATACTGTTTGCTTAATTGTCGGTGGTTGGATAAGGGATAGATTGTTAAACAGACCTTTAGGAAAAAGTATAGATATAGATTTTATAATCACCACTGACCCTTTGAAAGTTGCAAAAAGATTGAAGAGTATATTAGGTAAAGGAAGTATATTTAAGTTTGAAAAGGATAAAGATATTGTTTCTTTTATATTTTATGAAAATCAGTATAAATATAGATTTGATTTCTCCTATATGGATATTTCAGATATACTCAACAATCCTAATCTAGATTTTTACGATAAAGAAAAGGAGATAATAAATAGAATAGAGGAAGATTTATTAACGAGAGACTTTACAATTAACGCTATGGCTATAGTTTTTGATGATGCAGTCGGTTTAGGTGCTACCCAAACAGTTCTATTTGACCCTTCAAACGGATTGGAAGATTTACAGAATGGAGTTTTAAGACCTGTATCTTTAAAAAATATAGAGGAAGACCCAGTTAGAATATTGAGAGGCTTTAGAATAGCAGGTCAGCTAGATTTAGAGATTGATAAACAGTTTTTAAAATGGTCAAAGGAAAATAGAAGTCTGTTAGACAAATCTCCAAAAGAGAGAATAAGGGATGAAATACTCAAAATATTTGACAGTTCAGAAGCTAACGAAACGGTTAAAAAACTGGTTGATTACGATATATTCCAGTATATAATCCCAGAGATGGAAAATTTAATTAAGATTAAAAACTCTATAGGTGTTAATGACCCTTTAAATCATTTGTTGAAAACAATTTCACAGATAGAAAGTTTTTTAAAAAAAAAGGTTATTTAAATAAGTTTATAGACAAGGAATTCTTAAAAAATTTTGGGAAAGTTAAATTTTTAACAGATTTTAACGATATAACTTTATTCAAACTTTTTTCCTTTCTTCATCTTTTGGACAAAGCAGTAAAAGATAAAAAAGAGTTAAAGAATATATTTATGAATAAACTTGTTTTAGGGAATAAAGCAACAGATTTTATTATCAGACTATATGAGAGTAAAGAAGATATTTTTAAAATGTTTTATCTATCTGAAGAAAAAAGGCTAAGTGATACTGAAAAAAATTTATTTTGGTATAAAAACAAAGATATTGCTGTTTATCTATTTATATTCAGCTTGGCAAAGTTCTATTTCCTATCAAAAAGTAAAAGAGAGATAGAAAAGTTAAAACTTTTTATAATACATTTACAGGCATACTATTTAGATTTTTATAAAAAAGAGATTGTTGAAGAACCTTTATTAAATGGAAGAGAGATAATGGACACTTTAGAATTATCTTCAGGTAAAGAGATAGGATATATAAAGGAAAAATTACTTAATGAGCAGTTAAAAGGAAGAATTAAAAACAAGGAGGAGGCGTTAGATTTTGTAAAAAGATTTAGGGGAAGGGATTTTAATCAGATATAAATTACTTTCTTCAATATATAATTAAACTACCACAATTATTGTTTGGAGAGAAAAAATGTTAAACACAGATATATCTAACATCGGTATGTTTGTTTCAGATAAAAATCTATTTCCTATCATAGATAAAGTTTTAAATGGGGAAAGGTTATCATTTGAAGATGGAATAAAACTTTTTGAAAGTAATGATATTTTAACAATAGGAAGTTTAGCTAATTATGTTAACGAAAAGAAAAACGGTAAGTATGCTTACTTTGTTATAAATAGACAGTTAAATCCTACAAATGTATGTGTTTTAGACTGTAAGTTCTGTGCATTTGCAACTATAGATAAAAATGACCCTAAAGCTTATGAAATGAATTATGAGGAGATTTTAAGTAAGGTAAGCTATGCTGTTAAGGAAGGAGCAACAGAAGTTCATATAGTAGGTGGCTTACATCCAGATTGGAAGTTTGAAGATTATTTAAATATAGTTTCAACAATTAAGGAAAATTTTCCTAACATACATATAAAGGCATTTACAGCTGTTGAAATAGATTATTTCTCCAAACTATCAGGTTTAGATTATGGGGAAGTTTTACAAAGATTGAAAGATGCAGGTTTAGGAAGTCTCCCCGGTGGTGGAGCAGAGATATTTTCCTCAGAAGTTAGGAGAATTATAGCACCTAAAAAGATAGGGTGGAAAAAATATTTAGAGATACATAAAATAGCCCACAGATTAGGATTACACTCAACAACCACAATGTTATACGGTCATGTGGAGAGTTATAGAGATAGAGTTGACCACATTCTAAAAATTAGGGAAGCACAGGACGAAACAGGAGGTTTTACCTGTTTTATACCTTTAGCTTACCAACCTGAAAACAATGATTTAAATCTAAGAGAACATACTACAGGTATAGATGATTTAAAAACTATAGCTATATCCAGACTTTTACTTGATAATTTTCAACATATAAAAGCTTATTGGGTTATGGTAGGAGAAAAAATAGCACAGGTAGGCTTGAATTTTGGTGCTGACGATATAGACGGAACAGTTATTGAAGAAAAGATAGCACACTTTGCAGGGGCTAAGTCTCCAACGCAACAGCAGAAAGAAAAACTTATTAGATTAATAAAAGAAGCTGGGAAAATACCTGTTGAAAGGGATACACTTTACAATCCAATAAGAATTTATGACAAATAAGTGATAAAATAATGATTTACTTCAAATATATTTATGAGGTACAAAATGGAAAATTTAGAAACAAGTTTTGAGGAGCTTTTAGAAGAGTATGAAAAAAGTTTAGAGCCTAAACAATACTCAAAAGGTGAAATAATAAAAGGTAAAATAGTAAAGTTTGGTAAAGATGGATTAGCTTATGTAGATATTGGTATGAAAACTGAGGCAGTTATTCCAATTTCAGAGGTAGAAGATTTAAAAGAAGGAGACGAGATTGAGGCTATCTTTACCAGAAAAAAACTAGATGATTACTGGAAGATAACTAGAAAACCTTTAATAATAAAACAGGCTAAAGAAGAAATAGAGAAAGCTTTTAAAAATCAAACTCCTATAAAAGCTAAACTTTTAGAAAAGAAGAAAAAAGGTTATCTAATCCAAATAAAAGGATTTAAGGCGTACCTACCTAATTCAGAAATTAAACTAAAAAAAGAAGAAAGCTTACCTGAAGAGTTTGACGTTTTAATACTTTCTTTAGATAAAACAGATAATAGATTAAAAATAATCACCTCTCAAAAGAAAGCTTTAGAAGTTTTAGAAAAAAATAAAAAACAGGAAGTTTTAAATTCTTTAGAGGTAGGTAAAAAGATAAAGGGTAAAGTAATTAAAATTTTGGATAAAGGGGCATTAATACTAATAGATAATGTTTTAGTAGGTTTCCTACCTAACTCGTTGTATTCTTGGGATGAGGATAGAACTACTAAGGAATTAAAAGTTGGAGATGAAATAGAGTTATTGGTAAAAGAAATTGACAAGGATAAAGAAAAGGTAATTCTTTCCAGAAAAGATTTAGAGCCTAATCCTTGGGATGTTTTAAACAATAAAGTTGGTGATATTGTTAATGTAAAAATTGTAAATATAAACGATAAGGGAATTATTGTTAAATTAAACGGTGCAAAAGGATTTATACATAAATCTGAAACTGACCATTTAGACCAAGAAGCCTACAAGAAAAAGTATAAAGTTGGAGATAATATAAAGGCTAAGATTATAGATTTAAATAAAAAGAAAAAAAGATTAAAACTAAGTATAAAAGCTTTAACTCCACATCCTATTGATAAGTTCTTAGAAGAAAATCCTGAAGGAAGTAGTGTAAAAGGAAGGATAAAAGAGATAAAAAATAAAGTTGCAATAATTGATTTAGGAAACGGTATTGAAGGATTACTATATTTGGAAGATGCAACATGGAACCCTAAGGTTAAAAATATTTCACAGGTTTTAAAAGGGAAAAAAGAACTTGAATTTATGGTATTAGATAGAAAAGGTAATAAAATCAAACTTGGATTAAAACAGTTTAAACCTAATCCTTGGGAAATATTCAGAAAACAGTACAAAAAAGGTGATATTGTAAAAGTTAAAGTTAAAAAGTTAATAGACAGAGGAGCATTTGTTGACATAATAGAAGATGTGGAAGGTTTTATTCCTTTAAAAGAAATTTCTAAAGAAGATATTAAAATACCAAGTGATAAACTAAAGCTAAATGAAGAAGTTGAGGCAAAAATTATCAGAATGAAAGGAAATGATATTACCTTAAGTATAAAGGCTGTAGAACAAGCTAAGGAAAGAAAAGAATTAGAAGAAATTTTAAAGAATTATAAACCTAAATCTGAAACTGAAGGTTTAGGAACACTGGGTGAACTGTTGAAAAGAAAATTAGAAGAAAGGAAAAGGTAGATTTCAAATTTTTATGTAAATCCTTTTTCCTTTTTCTCTAATTCTCTGTTTAACAATAAATATAAAAAGCTTTTTCTATTTTTTATTTGACTTTAAATTTAAAGTATAAATTTTTTTTGGAGGGGTAATAATGAATAAGAAGCTTTTAGGTCTGTTATTGGGGGGAGTGATAGTATCCAAGCTAGCTTTGGCAGGTGATACTGACTACAGTAATGCAATCCTAATATCTCCACAGGTTAACTATCATCTGTTTGATGATGACAGGAAGTATCAAAATCAAGGGATAAAGGACAGTTTTGAAGGTGGTCTGTCTGTTGAAAAGCTGTTGGGAAATTTTGGTATAGGTGGTTATCTAGGATACGGAAAGGCAGATATAAAGAATATAAACAAATCTAAATCCTTTTGGGATTTTGCATTGTATGGAACGTATTATATCTTCAATCAAGGTAATCTTTTACCTTATGTATCATTAGGATTGGCTAACTCAAAGTTTGACAAAAAAAGTTTAACAGGTATCTACGGAGATATAGGATTAAACTATATGTTTACTGATAACCTAGGCGTAAGGGCTAGTATTAAGGATTATTACTTATGGAAAGGGAGAAACGATATACTACCCTCAATTGCTTTAACGTACGGAATGAATGTTGACAAAGATAGTGATGGAGACGGTGTTTACGATAGTAAGGATAGTTGTCCAAACACACCTAGAGGTGTACAGGTAGACAGTTTAGGTTGTCCTTTAGACAATGATAAAGATGGTGTTCCAAACTATAAAGACCAATGTCCTGATACACCTACAGGAGTTAAAGTAGATAGTGTAGGATGTCCTTTAGATACTGACGGAGACGGTGTTCCAGACTACAGGGATAAATGCCCAGATACACCTATGGGAGTAAAAGTTGACCAAGACGGATGTCCTATAAAGAAACCTGTTGTAGAAAAACCTAAACCTAAGCCTGTTGTTATAGACAGTGATGGGGATGGTGTTCCAGATAGTAGGGATAGATGTCCTAACACACCGCAAGGATATAAAGTGGATGAGGTAGGATGTTTTAAGTGGGTTAGATTGGAAGTACACTTTCCGTTTGATAGTTGGAAGGTAGACCCTAAATATTATCCAGAAATAGAAAGATTTGCTAAATTCTTAAAGGAAAATCCAAATATAAAAGTAGAAATTCAGGGACATACAGATAGTATAGGTAGCGAAAGATACAATCTAATTCTATCCCAAAAGAGAGCAGAAGCAGTTAAAGATATATTAGTCAAAAAATACGGTATTTCCCCAGACAGAATAATTGCAAAAGGCTATGGTGAAAGTAAACCTATAGCATCAAATAAAACTCCAGAGGGTAGAGCTAAAAATAGAAGAGTTATAGCAGTAAGAATAAAATAACTGTTTTTTCTTTTTTTCCTTTATTTGTTTATAACATTCATAATTTTAAAAAGCTAATTTAGGAATTAAGTTTTAAACCTGTTTATACTCTTTGTAAATCAAAAGTTTTAATAAAAAAACGCCAATTGGGAAATTAAATTCAATTAATTTATTTTAATCCAACTAAAATAAAAAATTTTATTAATTAGTTAATTAAACCCAAAAAGGTACAAAATTATATTAGTTCAAATAAATTCCTTTACAATTTTGGAAGTTAGCTTAAATAAAGTAGCTTATAAACAGTCTAACAAATCCGTGGTAATATCTCTCCTGTTGGCATTTCCATTATTCTTTTTGAACCATAAGGAGATTTTAGGATTACTTTACCTTTATAATCAGATATAGCTTTACCGATTATTTGGGCATCCTTCCCTAACTCGTTATTTCTCATAACATCTAAAGCTTTTTGAGCATCATTTTTAGAAACGGCTAAAACAAGCTTTCCTTCATTTGCAAGTGTATAAGGTTCAACTCCTAATAATTCACATAATCCTTGTACTTCTTCTTTTACAGGGATTTTCTCCTCTTCTATTTCTATTCCTATATTTGATTGTTGTGCCCATTCATTTAGAACAGCAGATAATCCACCTCTAGTTGGGTCTCTCATTGCCTTTATTTTTATATTTGCTTTTATTAAATCTTTTACTAAAGACCAAAGGGAAGCACAATCAGATGATATATCACCTTCCATATCAATCCCTTCCCGCTGAGCCATAATACAAGCACCATGGTCTCCAATACTTCCTGACACAAGTATAAAATCACCATATTGTATATTGTGGGCAGATATACCTTCATAAATAACCTCGCCAATTCCCGTTGTATTGATAAATACTTTATCAACTGAGCCTTTAGGAACAACCTTTGTATCTCCAGTTATAATTTTAACTCCTGTTTTTTCCATTTCTTTAGCCATTGAGATTACAATCTTTTCCAAATCACTGAAGGGAAAACCTTCTTCTATAATAAATGAACAGCTTAAATATTTTGGTTTCGCTCCCATCATAGAGATGTCATTAACAGTTCCTGCTATAGCTAATTTCCCAATATCTCCCCCTTTAAAAAAGATTGGTGAAACTGTAAAACTGTCTGTGGTAAATGCCAACTTTGGTTTAGCCTCGAAAATAGCCGCATCTTCCATTTTTTCTAATATAGGATTTGAAAAATATTTAAAAAATAAATCCTTTATAAGTTTTTGAGTTTCTTCTCCTCCACCACCGTAGGATAAAAGTATTTCTTTCATAAATACACCTCATTTAATTTTTTTTATTTACTTAATTAGTTTAATAGATATATTATTATCAATTTGGAGATTAAATTATTAAAATTGGTCTACAGTTAGCTTTTATGAATTATAAAGCTTTAATCTAAGTTAAAATAGTATTCTTAAAATCTAAAAAATAAAGGAGATTAAATTGGTTAAAAGTATGACAGGGTTTGCATATGTTATAAAACCTTTTGATAGTTATGAGATAGAAGTAAGGGCTAAATCGCTTAATCAGAAGGGACTAGAAATATCTATAAAGGGAGTAAAGGATATTTTATTTTTCATAGAGAAAGATATTAGAAATTTAATTTCAAACTATATAGAGAGAGGATATATACAGATTTTTTTAAATATAAAGTATACAGAGCCTAAGGTTTTATTAAATCTAGATAATCTTAAACAGGCAGTAGATAAGATTAATATTTTAATGTCTGAATTAAAACTACAATTATCTGCAGATAAAATTTACGATTTGGCAATATCAACCGCATCAGAAATGGAAGATAATAAACTAGATGAACAGGTAAAGAAAAATTTATTAGAAACAGTTGAAATAGCTGTTAAAGATTTAGTTAATGAAAGGATAAAGGAAGGAGAAAAATTAGTTAATGCTATACAAACTTACTTAGACCAAATAGAAGGATTATTAATTTTAATAGAAAAAGAAAAAGAAAATATTATAGAGGAAAACAAAAGAAGATTAGTTGAAAAAATTAAAGAATTGTTAGGGGAAGACTATTCAGAAAGGGCATTTATAGAAGCCTCATTACTTGCAGAAAAATTAGATATAACAGAGGAAATTGTTAGATTAAAATCTCATATAAAAAGATTTCGAGAGCTTTTAAATAATGGAAATGGGTCTATAGGTAGAAAATTAGATTTTTTATGTCAAGAGATGCATAGAGAAATAAATACCCTCGGCAATAAAATGCCTGATTTTTCAAAATATACAGTAGAAATAAAAACTTTAATAGATAAAATTAGACAGCAAGTCCAAAATATTGAGTAGATTAAAAATTTTCTTCTTTTTATAGAAAAATAAGCGGCTAAAACCCTGTTTTTCAAAACGGGGATACAGCCGCTTGACATTTTTAAAAAAGTTTTTAAAATAAAAAATAACTTATCCCGTTGCCCTAAATGGGTTACAATGAAACTTAAACGGGATATGTAAATAACAGTAGTTCACTTAAATATTCTATCTATAAGTTCATCGTAAAACTTTTCATCAAAACTTACTTCATATTTTAAGGCTAAAATTCTATATCTATATGATAATTTTACTAAATCTTTCTCTGTCGTAATCCAATAATCTACATCTACATCAGGTAATTCTAATTTTTTGTAATTATAATGGTCAGGTAAGCTAATCCTTTCAGTAATACAAAAGTCATACTCTCTAGACAGTTTTTCCATTACTTTAAAAAATTGTTTATTATTACCTAAACCTGCAAATAAACCAACTCTTTTTCTATACAGTATATCTAAGGGAAAGTCATCTTCAAAGTTAGTTAATTTTTCAAACTTTTCCTTTGCGACAAAAACCGGTTTTAAGTATTTTTCTAAATGAAATTCTAATCTTTTTATCTCTATTAAATCTAATGTATAAACTTTGTTTATTAAAAATATGTCCGCATACTCAATAGCTACTTCAGGTGGTTCTCTTAACCTTCCTAAAGGCAAAACTTCATCTTCCCAAAAAGGCTTAGTTCCATCAACTACAACTATATCAACATCCCTTTTCAATTGATAATGTTGAAAACCGTCGTCTAATATAAAAACATCAACATCAACTTTACCTAACACAAACTTACCTGCTTTATACCTATCCTTTGAAACAACTACAGGTATACCATACTTTGCAATTAGGTAAGGTTCATCTCCTGCACTTTTCCAATCGGTATAAATTTTTTTACCGTCAGAAACTAATAAAGTTCCTCTACTCTTTCTTTTATATCCCCTAGATAAAACTACAACATAATATCCTCTTTCCTGTAATTTTTTTGCTATATCTATAACTATAGGTGTTTTTCCAGTACCACCTACGCTTAGATTTCCAACAGAGATTATTGGTCTAGGTAGTGATTTTTGTCTAATAAATCCATTGTAATATAAATCCCTTCTTAAAACGGCAAAGAAACCGTAAACTTGAGATAAAAAATATAAAATAAATTCTTTAAGCTCCCTGTATATCTCAGACATATTCAATTACCTAAACTTTTTTTATTCTTCTTTTATTTTCTTACCATCATAAAAT
This sequence comes from Persephonella sp., assembly GCA_003978485.1. GTDB lineage: Bacteria > Aquificota > Aquificia > Aquificales > Hydrogenothermaceae > QNZC01. The sequence continues at coordinate 1,303 of QNZF01000065.1, read as the reverse complement.
ATGTAAGTAGAGTATATAGGCAACTCAAAATAAACCTTAACTAATTTCTTCTCATCCCTATATTTTTATCTATATATCCAAAACCAAATCTATAAGGTGGTGTCAACAGTTGCTTAAAACATAGTCAATTATAAACAACTGCTGACTTTTGGGAACTCCCCTTAGATGACTTCAGGGAAGCTCCCTCCCGAACCACTGGTGGAACCAGTTTTAAATCATCTCTTGTTTTTTTCGTTTTAAAACTGCTTCCATATCGGGCTTTCCTACCTGCTTTTAGCAAGTAGGACAAGTATATGAAAAACTGATTAAATACTGCATTTACATCTGCATTCACTATATACCCACAATGCTTACACCCAAATAGTGCTGTTGAACCGTTAGGTGAAAACCTTTCCCCTAACTGCCCACATCTACTGCACCTTTTGGACGTGTATTGTGGATATATATCATCTATTTTGTATCCTTTCTCTAATCCTTTCTCTTTTACTCTGTCTACTATCTTTTTTCTTAACCAGTAATTTAACCTTCTGTTTAACCTTTTTCCTTTTTCTTTTCTTGCTCTTAATCCTTTTAATTCCTCAAATACTACTATTACTTCCCCTTTCTCTTTTAACTCCTCTGCTATTTTGCTTATCTCGTTTGCTACTTTTAATGCTATATCTTTATTTAAATTGTTTACTTTGTCCCATAGTCTCTTATTGTCCCCTTTTGTTGGGCTTCTACCTGTTTGTCTTTGTTTTACCTGTATTTGATGTAGTAGATAATCTCTTTTGTATGCTAGTCTACTTAACTGTCCTCCTATAAACTTTACCCCATACAATTTTGCTTCTTTCCCTTCCCAATCTATCTCATATATACCTATGGTTGCTATATTCCTTTGTATGTTTAAATCTACATTTATTATGTATCTTGGCTTTTTGGGATTTGGTTTCTTTATGCTTTTCTCAAATAGTATTGCTATGTAGTAATCTTTTTCCTTTTTTATCAGTGTCGCTGTCTTTTTTACCTTCCACCCTTCTTTTTCTAATTGATTTAATCTCTCATAAAATCTTTTGTATGGTAATACTGGATAGTTTACTTTTTTATATTGTCCTTTTTCATCTACTACTTTTATCCTTACAAATGGTTTCTTTGTCCCTTTTTGCAATATATTCTCAAATTCTACATCTGTTGCATAATATGTTAATGCGTAATTTCTTGGATTTGGATAACTTGGTTTGCTGTGTCCTAGCTCTTTCCCTTCTTTGTACCAGTTATATAGATTTGATATATATGATTTAACCATTCCTACTGCTTTGTTTAT
>QNZF01000063.1 GCA_003978485.1 Persephonella sp. | reverse complement strand
AATGTATTTATGTATTTATTAAACTCCTTTAATAGTAAATTTATATTATTTTCTATATTAGATATTTTTTTTATATTTATATTATCTTCATATCTTAAAAATCTTATATCTTCCATTAAATTGTCTAAAATTTTTGATATATTTCTGGGAAGCTTTCTCCTTATTAGAAACCATAAAATTCTTTCCAAATCTATTAATAAATAGACAAGTTCTTTCTTTTCTATATAAGCAAATTCTTCTGCTTCCTGATACGCTTTTATGATGCTGAATAGTGTTTTACTGATTGTACTTTTTCCTGTGTTATTTTCTCCACCTATTACAGTAATACCGTCTATGATTAAATCTACTTCTTTAAATTTCCCAACATTTTTTAATAATAATCTCATAGCTAATTCCTATAAATTTAATCCAAAAATATTATTGCTATAAACTAATATAATTTTTTAATATAAACAATAGCTTATACTAAGTTTTTAACACTTAACGTTAGTTTTCAATCCTTTTTCAAATAAACCGATAAAACCACTTCAATATCATCTTTTTCTTCCCTTCTATCCTCATCTTCTAAATAGCTCTCTGGAATACTATTTTTAATAATATCAACTTTTTTTAAGGTATTGTTTGTAGCTTTTATTTCTCTATTTATCCTTTTCAATAGAGTTTTTTCAGGGAAAACTCCCTCTTTAGCTTTTTCTAAAACTTTAATTAAAAACTTTTTACTTTCTTCATCTAATTCAGAATAGTTCATTAAAGCCTTTAAATGAGTTATAAATTTGAAAGTTTGATTTCTGCTACTTTGTCTTTTAACTTTCTCTTCAATAAAAATTTTTTTAAACTCCTCTTTATTCTTATTTAACATCTGATAAAAATCTTTATCTATCTTTAATCTTTTTTCATCTGGAGAACACTTAAGCTGTTTAACTGCTTCAAAAAAGTCTATCTCTTCAGTTATACCGTCTTCCTTTGTTATAAACACCTTCATTAATTTTCCTTTTTTTAGTAATGTAATAACTGCCTTTTCTTCTCCTTTCTTTGAGGATTTAGACTTTTTAGGAAGTCTTTTAATCTTATTCAACAATTCTGGCTCATTGTCCCTTATTTCTCTTAAGATTTTTAAATATTCAAGCTCTGTATCCTCTTCTTCTTCATCAGTTAAACTTCTAACTGAATTTATCACTGTGAATAATTTATGAGTGTCTATCTCTTCAACCTCTGGGTCTAGATATTTAGCATCTTCTCCAAGTGCATGATGAAAAGCCTGTAGTTTTGCTAAAGCCGAAGCCTCTAATCCAATATGTTTTTCTATCTGTGCTACGGGAAAGAAGTTATAAATATAGATATATTTGTGTTTAGTTCCAATTCTGTTTATTCTTCCTACTCTCTGTAGAACTTTTGTAGGGTTCCAAGGAATGTCATAGTTTATTATAATATTACTTTTATGTAGGTTAATACCTTCTGCAAGTGTATCTGTGGTTATTAAAAAGTCTATACTGTCTTCTGGGTTGGGATGGGTTGGATTAAAGTTTCTTTCTATTTTTTCTCTAGCTTCTTTTTTAGATTTACTGGTATATAGGAAAACTCTGTCTTTAAATATATCTTTCAAATGTTTCTTTAAATATTCTGCTGTATCTATAAACTCTGTGAAAAGTATAACTTTTTTATCCTTTAGTTTTTCCTCATTTATGAGTTGTTTTAGTCTCTCAACTTTTGGGTCTGTATTTATCTTTTTCCATTTGTTGTAAAGCTCTTTTAAATCTTTTAAATCTTTATATAGTTTTTCTTTAAATTCAGGTTTAAAATCTTCCACTGTAAATTTTTTAATCTTCTTTTCTCCACTTTCTATCAACTGTAATAACTCATCTTCTCTATCGTTTTCTATATAGTCATAAACATTTATCTGTTTAGATATATAGATAGTCCCTTTTTCATACATACTTATGAAGTTTTTATAGGAGTTTATAAAGTTTTCTAAAGATTTTTTAAATGCTTCAAAGCTACTTTCTAATCTTTTTAAAAGTCTAGTTCTCATAAACCCTTTTAAGTTTTTCTGACTTATAACTAAAGGGTCGTTTTCTTTCAGTGGTTTCTTTAAGAACTGTAGAGGATAGTATCTTACATATCCGAAATTTTCTATAAATTTAAGTGTTTCATTAAATAGATTGTCAATTTCTTCGTTAAATATGTAGTAAACCTTTTTTGGTTCTTTTAACTCCGGGAATTTTAAACCTTGTTTTTCTAAATCCTTTCCAAAAAACTCTAAAATTTCCCTTCTAGTTCTCCTTACCATCACATACTTTAAAACTTTTTCTCTCATAATCTTTGCTATGTTTTTTACCTCTTTTAAATACTTTCCTCTTTCCTTCTTTCTATCTATACTTTTCAATCTTTTTTCTAGACTGTTAAAGAAGTGTTCTAAATCTCTTGTTGTTGGGATTGTGCTATTTTTCCTCTTTTGAAAGAGGAAGAGTAAATTTGCAATATCTTTTGGTCTGTTATTGTATGGTGTAGCTGATATAAGTATTACTCTCTTTCCTTGAGCTATCTGATGTAGTTTCTCATAACTCTGTGTATCCTCATTTCTAAATTTATGAGCCTCATCTATAAACAGGTTTTTGAAATTTTTATGAATATCATTTTCCAATAGTTTATCAAGTTTTCCGATAGAAATAACTTTTACATACACATTAAAATCTCGAAATACACTTTCCCAATACTCAACAAGATGAGGGGGTGCTATTACTAAATTTCTTCCACCTAACTCCTTTGCAAGTAAAACAGATATATATGTTTTTCCAAGTCCAACAACATCTGACAGAAAAACTCCTCCAAACTGCTCTATTTTTGATTTAGCGTCTATTACTGCCTCTTTTTGATACTCTAATAGTTTGAAGCCCTCTGGATAATCCTCATAATCGGATAGTTGTTTTTTGTCTAAATCTATCTTGTCTTTTAGATACTCATATAAAAACTTTAAATAAAGCTCATAAGGGGTTAAGGTGTCATTTATCCAAGTTTTCCTTTTAATATCTTCAACAAATCTTTCATCTAGAGGAATTGAATTTTTCCAGAGCTCTTCAAATTTAGTTAATGCAAATTCAACATCTATACGGTTTTTTAGCTCAACATTAAATTCAAGATTGTCTATAAGTCCCGCTTGGGTGAAGTTAGATGAGCCTGTTATAACTTTTCCAAAATCATCAGACTTTTCTGGATCTTTTCTTATAATATAGACTTTTGCATGTAAAGGTTTTGGATAAGCTCTTATTTCTAACTTTCCTTTTTTAACAAATTCAATAAACTTTAAAGCTCCTTCTTCTATTTCTGCTAAGTCTTCTGAGTTTTCTAATTCTCTTATAAACTCTTCCTTAAGTTGTTCTTTAACCTCAAGTTGATTAAATGTAAGTATTCTCTGTCCTTTTTGTAGTAAATCAAAGGTTTTCCTATCTATGTTTATTCCAACTAAAACTCTTATCTTCTCAATATCCTCAAGGGCATCGTATAAAAGATAAAAACCTGATATTCTGAAGTATCCCACAAGAATATCAAAATATTTTGTATTTGACCTTAATATTCTTTTAAATCTGTCTAAAAGTGTTCTGTTTGGCTCATTTGTAAAAAATGTTAAATCAGTATAATTCATATTGATTAACCTAACTTTTTTATTAACTATCTTTAAAATAACAAATTTGCCAATAAGATTGAAAATAATTTATACTAATGTGTCCAAGTTTAAATTTAATTTTGATTTATAAGGAGGAATAAATAGTATGGCTAAGAAGATGAAAACGAATAAAACTGCGGCTAAAAGGTTCAAAGTTACAGCCAAAGGGAAAATAAAGTATTGGAAAGGTGGAGTTTCACACTACAATACAAAGAAAACTAGAAAGAGAAAGAGACAGGGAAGAAAAGCACAGTATGTTCCTGAAAACTTAGTTGATAAAGTAAAAAAATTAATACCTAATATGGTTTAGGAAAATAAAGGAGGTAAAGATAGATGAGAGTTAAAGGACCATCTTCAAAGAAGCATAAGAAAAAAATTTTAAAGTTAGCCAAAGGTTACTACGGACAAAAGAGTAGAGTTTACAGAAGGGCAAAGGAACAGGTCTTAAGGTCTTTACAGTATGAATATAGAGATAGAAGATTAAGAAAAAGAGAGTTCAGAAGATTATGGATAACAAGAATTAATATTGGGGCTAGATTAAATGGATTATCTTACAGTCAATTTATGCATGGTTTAAAATTGGCTGGAATAGATTTAAACAGAAAAGTTTTAGCTGATATGGCTGTTTCTGACCCGGAAGGATTTAAAAAGTTAGCAGAGATTGCAAAATCTAAGTTAGAAGAAAAAGCTACAGCTTAAAAATTTGTTTCTTTGGCAGGTGTAGGTGTGGGGTTAAAGGAAGATTTAATAAAACTTAAAGAGGAAGCTAAGAAGTTAATAGGAAGTGTTAAAGATAAAAAGAGCTTAGACGAGATAAGGGTTAAATATTTAGGAAAGAAAGGTGAGATAAAAAAAGTTTTAAAGAGTTTAAGTAAACTTTCACCGGATGAAAGAAGGGAAATAGGAAAAATAGCAAATGATATAAAAGATGAGATAGAAAAATTACTAAAGGATAAACTTGCTATCCTGAAGGAAAAGGAGCTTGAGGAGGAATTAAAGAAAAGTAAAGTTGATATACACTTACCTGCAGATTGGGTAGAATTAGGACATCAACATATATTAACTAAAACATTACAGGAAATAGTTGATATTTTTATAGCGATGGGATTTTCAGTTGAAGAGGGACCAGAGGTTGAAAGGGAAGAATATAACTTTGATATGTTAAATATTCCTAAAGACCACCCTGCCAGAGATATGCAAGATACATTTTTTATAAATAAGGAAGGCTATGTTTTAAGAACCCATACTTCACCTGTCCAAATAAGGACTATGTTAAAAAATAAACCACCTGTAGCTATTGTTGCACCGGGAAGGGTTTACAGAAAAGATATGGATCCTACACATACACCTATGTTTCATCAGATAGAAGGTTTACTTGTAGATGAGAATATAACTTATAGAGATTTAAAAGGAACATTACAGAAATTTTTACAAGAAGTTTTCGGAAAAAATATAAAAATAAGATTAAGACCCAGTTATTTCCCATTTACAGAACCTTCCTTTGAGGTTGATATAAGTTGTACAATCTGCAGTGGTTTAGGTTGTAGAGTTTGTAAAGGGACAGGTTGGTTGGAAGTATTAGGAAGTGGTATGGTTGACCCTAATGTTTTTGAAGCAGTAGGAATAGACCCGGAAAAATATACAGGTTTTGCATTTGGTTTAGGAATAGAAAGAATAGCTATGTTGAAATATAGAGTTCCAGATATAAGGCTATTTTACTACGGAGATTTGAGATTTATTAAACAGTTTTAAAGAAGGAGAAAAAATGAAAGTCCCTTACAGTTGGATTAGAGAATTTGTAGATATAGATAAATCAGCTGAGGAAGTTGTTGATAGACTTAATGAAACAGGGCTTGAAGCAATAGTTGAGACTTTTGGAGAGTATATACCTGAACTTACAACAGTAAGAGTTTTATCCGTAAAAAAACATCCAGAAAGGGACAAACTTTATATATGTGAAGCTACAGATGGAAGAAAAAAGTATCAAATAATAACAGGTGCAGATAATGTTGTTGAGAATAGTATTGTTTTAATGGCAAAAGTTGGAGCTAAGATAAACGGTATTATCATAAAAGAGAGAAATTTTGGAAGTTATAAATCTGAAGGAATGTTTTTATCTTTAGAGGAACTTGGTTTAGCTGATACTTCAGAAGGTATATGGCTTTTACCTGAAGACACGCCAATCGGTGTTGATGGAAGTGAACTTTTAGGTCTTGGAAATGAAAAAATTATAGAGATAGATATAACTCCAAATAGAGGGGACGCTTTAAGTGTTAAAGGTTTGGCAAGAGAGATAGGGGCTATTTTTAATATTAAAAGAAAAGATTATAAAGCAAATGTTTTAATTTTAGATGAGTTAATACCTAACATATCTGTTGATACTGAAAAATGTTATAGATATAGAGGAGTAATAATAAGAGATATAGAGATAAAACCATCAAATTTGGATATTCAGTTAAAACTTTTAAAATCAGGACAAAAACCTATAAATAATATTGTTGATATTACTAACTACATACTTTTACAGGAAGGACAGCCTTTACACGCATTTGATTTGGACAAAATAAAAGGAAAGGTAATTGTTAGAAATGCTAAAGATGGAGAAAAGATATTAGCCTTAGACGGTAATGAATATAATCTAAAAGGAACAGATATAGTTATAGCGGACGAAAATGGGGTTATTGCAATTGCAGGGATTATAGGTGGAGAAAATACGAAGGTTGACGAAAATACAAAGAACATTCTTTTAGAAGCTGCAAATTTTGACTATATATCTGTTAGAAAAACATCAAAGAGATTGGGAATATCTACCGAAAGTTCTTATAGATTTGAAAGGGGAGTTGATATAGAAAGTTTAGCTGAAGCACAGGATAAAGCTATTGAAATGATTTTAAAGTTCGGAGGAAGCAATTCTAAAGCAGTCGGTCAAAAGGATATATATCCCAATCCTTACACACCTAAAAAAATTAGATTAAGGGAAAAAACTGTAGAAAGAGTTATAGGTGTAAACATTTCTAAAGAAGAGTGTGCGGAGATTTTAAATAGACTTGAGATACCTACATCTGTTATTGATGATGGAACTATTTCAAAAATACCTGCCTTTAGAAGTTTAGATATAACTAGAGAGATAGATTTAGTTGAGGAAGTAGGCAGATTAAAGGGCTTTAATGATATACCTGAAGACTATCCAAGAATATCAATAGAAATAGACAAAAATATATCTTACTATCAGTTTGAAAGAAGAAGCAGAGATTACTTTATTGATAACGGCGTAAACGAGATTATAACTTACTCATTTGTTGGAGAAGATATATATAAAGATTTAGGGTTACCTTTACCTGAAATAGAAATAACTAATTATCTAACGAAAGATTTCAGATTTATGAGAGATAACCTTACAGTAAGTTTAATTCAGGTGATTAAGGAAAACTTAAGACATCAAGTTAAAGATATATCTGTATTTGAGATAAGCTCTGTATTCTTTAAAGATTATGAGGAAATAAGACTTGGAATAGCATTAACAGGTAAAACTGTAAAAGGTTTTAGTTTTACAAACGAAAATGTTAGCTACAACACGACAAAAAGTTGGGATTTTCTTAAAGTAAAAGGTTTAATACTAAATTATTTAAAGCTGTTTAATATAAAAGATATTAATTTAAACTATTCTAAAAAAGCTTATTTAAACCCTTACGAAAGTGCTGACATATACGTAAACGGTAAAGAAATAGGATACTTTGGAAAAATACATCCTAAAATTGCTGAAAAAGTTGAAATACCTAAAGATACATATTTAGCAGAATTAAAATTAAAATATGTTCCTAGAGAATTAAGGGAAACAGTTTTAAAGGACGGTTATATCTACTCTATCTATACAAATGCCTATACCCCAATATTTAAAGATTTACCTAAATATCCATCTGTAAAAAGGGATTTAGCCTTTGAAGTTGACGAAGATGTATCTGTGAAAGAAATTTTTGAAGGTTTAAGAAAGGAAAGTAATCTTATAGAAAATATTAGATTATTTGATATATTTTATTTAAATAATAACAAAAAAAGTGTTGCTGTATCGGTAGAGTTTAGAGATAAAAATAAAAGTTTATCAGATGAGGATGTCAATTTAGAAGTGGAAAATATTTTACAAAAACTTAGAGATAAAATTAAAGGTTTAAAACTAAGAGGTTAACGGAAGGTTTTTCGCGGTTATATAAGATAGAATAATAATTTAAATGATTATATATAGATATAATAAAATAAATAAAAGGTAAAACATAACAACAGTTTGCCTGCAGGGTTCGGAGTATGGGGGTTTAAGTTAGCTTCTGGGCTATAGCTAACTTAAAGGGAGCCTTATATCCCAATGTCTCCCATCGTGGAGCATTGGTGCGGGCACCCACCTATTAATTGGGTCCAGAAAGGACTAGCCTCCTGAACGACCCTGCGGGTTTACAAATAGAATAGGTTATTTTTTTTCTTACCGCGGAGACCTTCCGTTTTGGGAGGTCAACTTGATGGTGTTTAATGAAGATAAGAATAGTATAAGAAAGAAAATTTTAAGTATTAGAGAAACATATAGAGTTAGTAATGAAGAGATAGAAAGAATAAAGGAAAAATTTTTATCCTTAGTTGATAAGTATAAATCTAATGTTATCCTTTTATACTACCCGTATAGGAATGAAGTTGACACAAAGCCAATTATAAGAGAGCTTTTAAAGAGAAAAAAAACAGTTTTACTGCCTAAAGTTGAAAAAAATCGTATTCTACCTATTTTTATTTCAGATATTTCAGATTTAAAAGAAGGGTTCGCAGGAATAAAGGAGCCTGAAGGAAAAGTATATCCGAAGGAAAAAATAGATATAGTTGTCGTTCCTGCCGTCGCATACGATAGAAAAGGATACAGATTAGGATATGGTAAAGGCTTCTATGACAGATTTTTAAAAGATTTTCAAAATTTAAAAGGTAAATTGTGTTTTAAAACGAAAGTTAGAAGAAATAGATTTGAAACACAACTTATAGGTTTAGCCTATGATTTCCAAGTTTTAGATAAATTACCCCACGAAAAACATGATATACCTGTTGATATTATCATTACTCCAAAGGAGGTGATTAAAACGGAGAGAGGGAATTGCTAATAAAAATATTTAATTATCAATATTAAAGGAGGCAATGAGAATGTTAGAGATAATAATAGGAATATCCACCTTAATAATTGGAAGTGGAGCAGGTTATTTTACAGGTAAATCTTTAGTTGAAAAAAAATTAAAGGAAAAAGAGTTAGAGTTAGAAAAAAAGAGAGATGAATATGACAAAGTAATTTCTGAGAAGGAGAAGATTATAACTTCTGCAAAGGAAGAAGCTGAAAAACTTTTAAAAGACAAAGAAAAAGAGGCAGAACTAAAATTTGAAACAATATTAAAAAATGCTGAAGCTAAAGCACAGGAAATATTAAGGGAGGCTGAAAAACTTAAAGAGCAACAGGAGATACTTATTGAAAAAGAAATATTAAAGAGAAAAGAAAAGTTAGAAGAAGAAATAAGAAAAGAGAGGGAAGAATTAGCAGAATTACAGAAAAAACTTTCTGAAAAAGAGTTAGAACTTGAGAAAAGATTAGCAAGATTGGAACATAAAGAGGAAGATTTAGAGAAGAAGTTATCGGAGCTTTTAAAAGAAAAAGAAGAGTTAGAAAAACTTAAAGAAGAGTTGAAAAAGAAAGAAGAGGAGTTAAAAAATGCAGAAGAGAAATATATCCTTGAGCTACAAAGAATAGCCTCTATGACTAGAGAAGAGGCTAAAGAAGAGCTGTTCAGAAGAATAGAGGAAGAAGCAAAACTTGAAGCAGCAAGATTAGCTAAAGAGATAGAAGAGGAAGCAAAAAAAGAAGCTGAAAGGGAGGCTAAATGGACATTGGTAACAGCTATACAGAGATTAGCACCTGAAATAACAACAACCCATAATATCTCTGTAGTTGACTTACCAAGTAATGATTTGAAAGGAAGGATAATAGGTCGTGAAGGTAGAAATATAAGAGCTTTTGAAATGGAAACGGGAGTTGATTTAATAATAGACGACACACCTGATATAGTTACAATATCTTCGTTTGACCCATTAAGAAGGGAAATAGCTAAACAGTCTTTAGAGAGATTAATTGCAGACGGTAGAATTCATCCGGGAAGAATTGAAGAGGTAGTGTCTAAAGTTAAAGAAGAAATGGACAGTTATGTTAGAAAGTTAGGAGAGGAAACCTGCTTAGAGTTAGGTTTTACTGATGTTCATCCAGAGCTTTACTACTATATAGGTAAGTTATACTATAGAACATCTTATACACAGAATGTTCTATTACACACAAAAGAAGTTGCTTATTTAGCAGGTATGATGGCTGCTGAGTTAGGATTAGATGAGAAGGCGGCAAGAAGAGGAGGTTTAATGCATGATATAGGTAAAGCCATATCCCATGAAGTTGGAGGTTCACACTCAAAAGTTGGAGCAGAGCTTGCCAAAAGATACGGTGAACCTGATGTTGTTATAAACGCAATTCTATATCATCATAACGATGAACCTGCAAGATACCCTGAAGCTGTTTTGGTAGCTGCTGCTGATGCATTATCTGCCGCTAGACCGGGAGCAAGAAGGGAAGCATTACAGTCTTATATAAACAGACTTGAGAAAATAGAAGCTATAGTTAATTCCTTTGAGAATGTGGAAAAATCATTTGCTATACAGGCAGGTAGAGAAGTTAGAATTATAGTAAATGCAGAAAAATTATCCGATGAAGAGGCTTACCTACTTACTAAAGAGATAGCAAAGAGAATAGAGAAGGAAGTTGACTTCCCGGGACAGATAAAAATAACAACAATAAGGGAAAGCAGATTTATAGAAGTTGCCAAGTAATATTCCCCCTTATTTTTCTCTTTTATTCATTTTTAACGCTAATTCAGAAATTAAATTTAACGCCAATTTGGAAATTAAATTTAGTTAATCCATTCTAATTATCTGAGATTAATACCAATACTGGAATAAATTATCTTCAATGTGGAAATAGATTAAGAAATGAAAAAATCTTAAATGTTCACTGATTTTAATATCTCTATAGTTAGCAATTAATGTTTGAAATTAAAAATCAGTTCTTATATAAGAAAGGGAAAATTTTAGTATTTAAGTAAATTCTAATATTACTGCGGTTGACAACTTAAATTTTAATATTAATAGAGGCAATACTTTAATATATGTTTCAATCAATTAAATATTTTTACGTGCCAGTTGTAGTGGATGGTTAAAAGTCTAGTTATAAGTGTAATAAAGAATGTTGAGAAGGCTCCCCAAGTTAATGAAAAGTTTTCAAATATTAGGAAAGATATACCTCCTATTAGTGAACACATGGCGTAAAAATCTTCCTTCAGGATAGTTGGTGCTTTCCTCATTAACAAATCGGCTATAATTCCACCACCAGTGCCAGTTAAAATCCCTAAAACTAAGACACCAAATGAAGTTGTACTGTACTTATAAGCTATTAAAACTCCAGTTGTTGTAAAGGCAGCTAATCCTACAGCATCAAGATATAAAATAAATTTATTTTTTAAAACATCTTTATTAAAAATTTTTAATGCAATTATTCCTATAAAAATTCCTAAAGAAGAAAATAAAACATCGTAAATAGAGTATAAAATCAAAGGTTTTTTATTTATTAAAATATCTCTGATTGTTCCTCCACCTAACGCTGTTGCGTATCCAACAACGGATATACCGAATAAGTCAAATTTTTCTTTACCTGCCTTTAAGCTACCTACAAGTGAAAAAACTATTAAACCTATAATATTTGAAAGGTTAAAAATAATCTCTACCATCTACACAAATCTTTTATAGGAGAATATATCTAAATATCTATTTCCTTCATTTTTATCAATTAAGTTTGTAATAAGTTTAGCTGTAATAGGTGCAAGCAGTATACCGTTTCTGTAATGCCCTGTCGCAATATAAACATTTTCTATATAGTATTCTCCAAGTATTGGATATAAATCTGTAGTTCCCGGTCTATAACCAAACCATATTTCCTGTATATTTTTATCTATCATATGTGGAAATGTTTCAATTAATCCATTAAAAAGCTTCATTACACCTTTTACAGTATTCCCATCTTTGAAACCTACTCTTTCCTCAGTTGCACCTATCACAAGCCTAGAATAATCAAATCTTGGTATGATGTAAGCCTTAGAACTGAAAAAAACCCTGTCAACTTCTCCGTAGTCTATATCTACTCCTATCATCTCACCTTTTATTGGAAAAACAGGTAAATCTAGGATTAATCCACTCCAAGCACCTGCTGTTATTACACAAAAATCACCCTCAATATAACCATTGTTAGTTTCCAATCTGACGAATTTACCGTTATTTTCCTCTAATCTTACAACTCTCGTCTCTTCAACTATTTCAAAGTTATCAAAGGCATACTTTCTCAATGCTTTCATTAATAGTCTATTATCAACTTGACCGTCATCTCCATATAAAACTCCACCTAAAATATCTTTTCCTAAAGATAAATATTTATTTTCCAACTCCTCCCTTCTTATCCATTCTCCATTTAATCCTAAAGTTTTATACTTATTAAGTGTTTCCATTAATTTATTAGCCTCTTCTTCTGAAAATGCAGGACAGAATATTCCAGATTTCCAGAAATTGACTTTTACTCCTGTTTCCTCTTCTAACTCGTCTATAAACTCTTTATACATATCACGGCTTTCAAGACAAAAGTTTAAAAAGTCTCCCACATCTAAGCCTTCCGATTGAGGTGCTAACATTCCACCTGCAACCCAAGATGCCCCATAACCTACTTTGTCTTTATCTATTACAGTAATTTCATAACCTCTTTTATGTAGCTCTCTACCTATACTTAATCCAATAATACCGCCACCTATTATTAATCCTTTTGCCATAGCTAAAAACCTCTAATAATCTTTTTTTTATTTTAAACCAAATAATAACTTTAAAGGATTGATAAATTACAAATTTTTGTTAAAAAGGTTGCAAAAAATAGATAAATGGTTTATATTTACATAATAAAGAAATTTTATAACAAGATACTAAAGATATAATAATAGAGGAGGTTAAAATATGTTTAGTGAAAATTTGTTAGATAGTCGTTCTAAAGATTTTTTAGATAAAGCTAAAAATCTAGCTAAAAGTAGAGGAGATAGACTTGTAGATACAGACCATTTATTAATGGCTTTAATATCAAGTAAAGATAGTCCTTTAACTAAAGTTTTGGAAAAGAGAGGTATTGATACGAAAGATTTAAAGGCTAAAATAGAGAAAAATTTATCCGATTTATATAAACAGATAGATAAATCTACTGAAGAATACATATCCTATCTCCAAGATTTAAAAAATCAGTTAACTCAAGTTAAAAATAGTATAAATCAAATACAAAATGAGTTAAAGAAAGTTTTATCTGCAAAAAAACAGTTAGAAAATGAATTACGCTACGAAGAGAGCTCTTTTTGGGGTGGTTTTGGAAGTAGTGCAAGATTTGAGTATGAAAGGATTACAAGATATGAGAAAGAGTTAAAAGGTCAGTTAGAGCAGATAAAATCTTCCTTATTAAAAGTAATGGATGAACAAACAGCATCTGCTTTTATTAATGGAGAGATAAGTTTATCTTCAGTTTTATACAAGATAATAGAAAATTCTGACTTTATAAAACAGATAGACGAAGTAGGTTTATCTCCAGACAGGGTAATTGTGAAGATAACCGAGGCTGTGCTAGGGACTAAAAGTGGAAAGATATATGCTAATAAATTAATAAAAGTAATGGAAGATGCTGAAAAGAAAGCCCTTGAAAGTGGAGAAGCTCAGGTAAAACCTCTTTATATAGCTTCAGCTTTAATAGATAATACTAATACAATTGCAGGAAAAATTTTACAACAAATACTTACAGGAGGAGAAAAAGAGATGAAAGGAGAAAATATACAAAAAGAAATGGCTGAAGAGGAAAAATCACCACTTGAAAGATTTACAGTAGATTTAACAGCTTTAGCTAAAGAGGGTAAGTTAGATCCAGTTATTGGAAGGGAAAAGGAAATACAACAGGTTATTGAAGTTTTATTAAGAAGAAGTAAAAATAACCCGGTATTAGTTGGTGAGGCAGGTGTAGGTAAAACTGCTATAGTTGAAGGTTTAGCTCAAAAAATAGTCAATAAGGAAGTACCTGAGGAGTTATACGATAAAAGAATATTAGCTTTAGATATGGGAGCACTACTTGCAGGTACAAAATACAGAGGTGAGTTTGAGGAAAGATTAAAAGGAATTATAGATGAAGTTAAAAAAGATGGGAACATTATACTATTTATTGATGAAATTCATACAATTGTTGGAGCAGGTGCTTCGGAAGGTTCAACAGACGCAGGAAACCTATTAAAACCAGCTTTAGCTAGAGGAGAACTTAGAGTTATAGGAGCTACAACTATAGATGAATATAGAAAGTATATTGAGAAAGACCCTGCATTAGAAAGAAGATTTCAACCTGTTTATGTTGAAGAACCTGATGTTGATACAACAATAGAGATATTAAAGGCATTAAAGCCTAGATTGGAAAAACATCACGGTGTAAAAATTGATGAAAGTGCTATAGAGGCGGCGGCTAAATTAACCCATAGATATGTCCAAGACAGAAAACTTCCAGATAAAGCAATTGATGCTTTAGACCAAGCTTGTGCTAGAAAGAAATTAAAGTTAGTTTACGCACCACCTGAAGTAATTGAACTGGAAAGAAAAATAAAGATGTTAGATGAACAAATAGTCCAAGCATCTTTGGAAGGAGATTACGAAAGAGAAGCTCAATTAAAAATAGAAAAGGCTAAGCTTGAGAAGGAATTAAAAGAATTAAAGATGAAGTCTGATAGTGAACATGTAAAAATTGAACAGTTAAAGAAACAGTTAGAAGAGTTAGAACAAAAAATTATGGAAGCAGCAGAGAAAGGAGATTATGAAAAAGAGGCAGAGTTAAAGATAGAAAAGGCAAAAGTTGAAAAAGAGATTAAAGAGTTAGAGAAAAAGATTGCGGAAAAAACTGTTGTTACTGAAGATGATGTTGCGGAAGTTGTATCAGATTGGACAGGAATACCTATATCCAAACTAAAAGAAGAAGAGATGAAGAGATTACTAAAACTTGAAGAAGAACTACATAAGAGAGTTATAGACCAAGAACATGTAATAAAAACAATTGCTGAAGCTATAAGAAGGGCTAGGGCAGGATTATCAGACCCTAGAAAACCATTGGCATCATTTATGTTTTTAGGACCAACAGGTGTTGGTAAGACAGAAACGGCTAAAGCGTTAGCTGAAGTGTTGTTCGGTGATGAAGATGCATTAATAAGGTTAGATATGTCAGAGTTTAAGGAAGAACATTCTGTCGCTAAGTTAATAGGTGCACCTCCCGGATATGTAGGATATGAAGAAGGTGGAAAACTAACTGAAGCAGTTAGAAGAAAGCCTTACTCTGTAATACTATTAGATGAGATAGAAAAAGCTCACCCTAGAGTATTTGATGTATTCTTACAAGTTTTAGATGACGGAAGATTGACTGATAGTAAAGGAAGAACTGTTAACTTTAGAAACACGATTATAATAATGACTTCAAATATAGGTAGCCAATACTTAACTATAATACCTTTTGATGCACCTGAAGATATTATAGAGAAAGAGTTTGAAAAAGCTAAAGAAAAAGTATTAGAAGAAGTTAAAAATTACTTTAGACCTGAGTTTTTAAACAGACTTGACGATATACTAGTATTTAAACCATTATTCAAGAAAGAATTACTACAGATTGTTGAATTGATGTTGAAACAGTTAAATGCAAGATTGAGGGAGAAGAATATAACTATAGAGGCTACAGAAAAAGCTAAAGAGTTAATAGCTAAACTTGGATATGACCCAGTTTACGGGGCTAGACCATTAAGAAGAGCTATACAAAAGTATGTTGAAACACCTTTAGCAGATAAAATCCTATCAGGTGAAATTAAACCGGGCGATACTGTGATTATAGATGTTGATGATAACAACCAGTTAGTTTTCAAAGTTAAAGAGAAAGGAGAAGAAAAATAAAAACATTTCTCCTTTTTCCTTTTATCTTTTTATACTAATTCAAAAATTAAATCTATTTATTGTTGATAAAAAAATTTTTAGCTATTTTAAAAAATATTTAAGTTAACTTTATTTCAGAAATTGTCAAAGCATCTTTTTAAGCAGAGATAATTTTATAGTTTTTTGGTTTTTACTATATTACCTAAACTAAAATCCTTTATATTAGCTTAGGACAGATTACAGATAAACCGATTAATTTCTAAATTAGCCTTAAATTAACATTTTTAAATTTTATCTAAAACAATCTTTCCTTCGTAAAGGGCTTTACCAACAACAACTCCGTATATACCGTAATCTTTAAATCTGTAAAGCTCCTCAATATCTTTTAAAGAACTAACTCCACCTGAAGCTATTACAGGTTTAGACAGATTTTTAGCCAACTCTACCGTGCCTTTTACATTAGCTCCAATTAAAGCACCATCCCGATTAACATCAGTATATAAATATCCCCATATATCATACTTCTCAAACCTTTTAGCAAATTCTAAAGGTGTGTAATCTATCTTTTCCACCCAACCTTTAATAGCCACCTTCCCATCTTTAGCATCTATTCCAAGGATAACTTTATTAGGATAATTCTCAACTATCTTTATAAATTCTTCCTCGTTTTGATAAGCTAAACTACCTATAACAACCCTATCAACACCTACATCAAACATAGTTTTCACAGCTTCAAAGCTCCTTAATCCACCTCCAAACTCTATAGGAATAGACACAGATTTTATTATTTCTTCAACTATCTTATAGTTTTTAGGCTTACCTTCGAAAGCACCATCCAAATCTACTATATGGAGTTGTTTTGCTCCCTTATCTTCCCATAATTTAGCAACAGATACAGGATTATCACTGTAAACCTTTGATGAGTTTTTCTCACCTTTGTAAAGTCTTACAGCTTTACCTTCCTGTAAATCAATTGCAGGTATTATAAAATCTTTAATTCCCATAATCCTCTCCATCTGTAAATTTTTCAAGAATATATTTTAATTCCTGTGTATAAATTTTTTCATTTTTATCCTCATAAACAATTAAAGGCTTTTCAACAATTAAGCCTACCTTTCCAGACTTTACAAACTCTGCTAAAAAATGGGTAGAATTGGAGTTTTTTTCAGGATGGACAAATCTTAATCTTTTTAATTCAAAATTGAATTTGGAGCTGATTTTTAAACATTCAGACAATCTATTTACAGGATAGATAATAAAAAATTTGCCTCTATCTTTTAATAGATATTTAACTGTTTTAAACAAATCATCTAAAGTTAACTTTACTTCAAATTTTGCCAATTTTTCCTCAAGATTTTTTGGAGTATAACTGTTTAGCTTAAAATATGGCGGATTTGATACTGCATAATCAAAACTGTTTGGAGAAAATAATTTTCCTAAATTTTTTATATCTTCATTAAGTAGTTTAACATTTAAGCCATTAATCTTAAAGTTTTCTTTTGCCAAACTGTATAAGCTTTCCTGTAACTCTACAGCGAAAAAATTTAATTTAGGATATTTGAGACTTAAAAGAATAATGATTATCCCTGAACCTGTCCCTAGGTCTATAAGATTACCATTCCTTTTATTTATTTTTATAAAATTAGAAAGAAGGACAGGGTCTAGATTAAATCTATATCCTTCTTTAGATTGGTAAAGTTTAATTTTTCCTTTTATAAACTGTGTTAATTCAGCATTTTCAAACATTAATTAAAAAGGTTTTACACCTGCAAGCTCAAGTAATACTAAAGCTCTTTCTCTTAATTTTTCGTAATACTCAATTTCTTTTAAAGATAACTTCTCCCTTTCTGCCAATTTTTCCTCAGCTTCTTTTAATATATTTTTTTCCTTCTCTACGTTGATTTTATCTATTGGATAAGCCTCTTCAACTAAAACTATAACCTTATCTCCTCTAACATCTATTATTCCATAAGTAGTTGCGTACTCTTCAGCTTCAGATGAGTTTTTCTCAATTCTGATTTTTCCCGGAACAACATTTGTTAAAAGTAGCATATGGTTTTCTAATATACCTATCTCTCCATCTGCAGTGTTTAAAATAGTCTGCTCAACGTCTCCTTTAAATATATAACCTTCAGGTGTAACCACCTCTAAATGATACATATAATAGCCTCCTTTATAAGCATAAAATTAATAGATATTTTATAACAAATAGACAAATTTTGATTAATTTAAAAACTATTTACTATACTTACAAATCTTTTAACTTTATCAATATCCTTTATACCTGCTTTAATCTCAAGTTTAGAGGATGCGTCAACTCCGTAAGGTTTTATATACTCTACCAACTCCTTTACATTCTCTTCAGAAAGACCACCAGATAACACAGTTTTAGGATACTGTTTAACTATATATTTAGCTAATTCCTTATTTATCTGCTTTCCAGTACCACCGTAAGCATCTTTAGAGTATGCATCTATTAGGATTGTATAACCTTCTTTAAAAAAAGGTTTCATTTTTGGCAAATCATCCTTTGATTTTACTCTAAAGGCTTTTATTACCCTGTCCTTCGGAAATTTTTTAATAAAATCTAAACTTTCATTACCGTGGAACTGTATAACATCAGCAACTTCCAACAGCTTTAAAACTGTGTCCTCCTCAGGATTAACAACAACAGCCACCAGTTTTACAGATTTGTTTATATAACCCTTTATCTCTTTAATTTTATCAATTTCAATATGTCGGGGACTTTTAGTAAAATGTATAACTCCGATATGTGTTATAGGTAGATTGGATATTTCCTTAGCCTGCTCTTTGTCTGTTATTCCACATATTTTTATAAATTCCAATGAAGTATATTTTAAATTATATTTAGTGTTTGTAGGTTTTGAAATATGCTTCACCATTAATCAACCTTCTTAACAGATTTTATTCTTATTTTAACCATATAATCATCATCTTTATAAATCTTTATCAAGTATGGATATTTCTTATCATCCTCCCATTTATACTTAATTGAGTACTCACCGATATTAACCCTTTCCAGCTTACCATCTGCGGAAAAGATATACTTTTGTTTATCTCCCTCAACTATAACTTTATCACCTTCACAGCGATAATTTTTAAAGTTTGATAAATCGTATCTTCCCAGTATAACCTCACGGAGACTGAAAGGTATATCTATATTAAACAGAGCTTTATAAAAATCTTTCCTATTTGCACATAAAAGCTCTTTCTCCGATTTTATACAGTAAATATCATTTGAAGTAGATTTTAAATCATTTTTGTTTTTATAAGTTTTTAAATCTGCTTCACCTGTACTTTCTAATGTATAAAGTTTCTCTCCAAAAGGTGAGTAAAAGGATATTTTTATATCTTTTTTCAAATAACCTTTAAATAGAGCGTATAATAGACCTCTTCCTTTAATAGTTCCTGTAATCTTATAACTGTTATTATCAGGCTTAATCTTTTTTATTTTTTCAATTAAATAGCTACACTGATTTTCAGTTAAAACTTTTACACTTTCCTTTTTTGTTGAACAGCTATTAAAGAAAATAGAAAAAAGGAAAATTACCAATAAATACTTAGCTAAATAAAAAAATTTAATTCTAACCATTAAAACCTCTTTACCTTTGGAACCGTTTTTAAATTATTTCTTAATTTTTTTGTTTAAAAACCAGTTTCTTACACAATATTTAAAATTCTTTCTAATCTTTTTAATGTTTTTTCCTTACCTATTACCTCAACCAAAAGTGATAAATCCACCCCTGAAGTTTTACCAGTTAAAGCAACCCTTATAGGCATGAACAGATTTTTACCTTTAACTTTTAACTCTTTCTGTATTTCTTTAGTTATCTTTTTAAAATCATTTCTATCTATATTTTCCCTATCCTTTATCTTTTCATAAAATCTTTTTATAACCTCTTTGCCTGTTTCTGACTGTATAAACTCTAAACCTTCCTCTATACTGTAATCCTCAATGAAGAAAGGATAAGCTCTATCTTTTATATCATTTAAAACTTCTAAACTATCTCTTATAACATCTAAAACTTTTTTGTAATATTCATAATCTCCAAAGTAGCCAAACTTTTTAAAGAAAGGTATAGCTCTTTTTGTTAAATCGTCTAAATCTAACTTTTCTCTTATATACACACTGTTAAGCCATCTTAATTTAGCCCTGTCAAAAACGGCAGGTGCATTATGTATATCTTCTATTTTAAATTCTTTTATAATCTCTTCTTTTGATAATACCTCATTATCTTCCTTAGGATGCCATCCTAACAGTGCTAATCCGTTAAACATAGCTTCTGATAAATATCCTTCATCTCTAAAAGCTCTAACTGAAACCGCTCCGTGTCTTTTTGAAAGCTTACTTTTGTCTTCCCCCAATATTATCGGTAAATGGGCAAACTTTGGAACTTCAAAGTTTAAAGCTCTATATATTAAAATCTGTTTTGGAGTGTTAGATAGATGGTCTTCACCTCTTATTACATGTGTAATCTTCATCAACGCATCGTCTATAACAACAACAAAGTTGTAAACCGGTGAACCGTCAGACCTAACTATAACAAAATCTCCAAACTCATTAACGTTAATCTCAACTATTCCTTTTATTAAATCTTCAAATATTATAGTCTCTCCATCAGGAACCCTAAATCTCCAAACATAACTTCTACCTTCAGCTTCAAGCTTTTTTCTCTCTTCCTCCGTTAAATTCCTACATTTTCCACTGTATCTAGGCGGTCTTTTTTCAGCTAAAGCCTTTTTCCTTTCTTCTTCTAATTCTTCAGGTGTACAGTAGCATTTGTATATATGTCCAGACTGTTTAAGTTTTTCTATATACTCTTTATATATCTCAGTCCTTTCAGACTGTCTGTAAGGTGCAAACTCCCCTCCCTTATCAACTCCTTCATCCCATTCTACACCAAGCCATTTTAAATCATCTATTAACATATCTTCATATTCTTTCTTAGACCTTTCCCTATCTGTATCTTCTATCCTTAGAACTAACTTTCCGTTATTATGTTTCGCAAATATATAGTTAAATAAAGCAGTCCTTGCATTACCTAAGTGCAAATATCCTGTTGGACTAGGTGCAAATCTAACTCTTACCAATTCTATCTCCAAATTATTATTTTTTACTTCTTGTAATTATATAAAATTTTATAGAAACTATAAAAATTTAAACCCAAGACTATTAACCACGATATAGCCATAAATAAAGCTCCTGCCAAATTAAGTTTTGTTACCCCATCCATTCCTAAAAACCTCTTAAATAACATTTTTTAAAAAATTAATTAAAACTTTGTTAAATTCTTCTGGATTTTCAAACGGTGGCAAATGGGCAGATTTAGGAATTGTTATAAATTCAGCTCCCTTTATACCATTTGCTATTTTCCTAACAACTTCTGGGGGAGTAATCTTTTCATCATCTTCACCTGCAATAACCAAAGTCGGAACATTAATACTTTCCAATAAATCTGTGTTATCCTTTCTATTAGCTAAAGCCTTTAAAGCCTTTATTATGCCCTCCTCTGTAGCCTCATTCATTATACATCTTAGTTCTTCCATCTTTTTATTATCTTTTTTTGTTTCAGGGGACACTTGATTTTCTAACATAAACTCTATTAAGAAATCCTTACCTTCTTTTTTTATTTTCTCTATAGTTGCAAATCTTCCCTTTCTTCCTTCTTCCGTGTCAGCTTCAGCCCTAGTTGAAACAAAAACAAATCCTTTAATTAACTCTCTGTATCTTCTCCACATATCAAACATAACGTATCCACCCATACTATCCCCAATAGGTATAACTTTTTTTACCCCTAAATCTGTCAAATATGTAACTATACTGTCAGTTAACAACTCAATACTATAATCTGTAGGATAGTTTCTTCTACCACCAAACCCAAAATAATCTACAGCTACATACGGTATATTGTTTTCTTCCAATACTCTAAATTGATATTTATACATCTTGCTATTTAACGGAAAAGCGTGTAAAAACAAAACAGCCGTTGGAAAAGAAATTTTCATTTCTAACCTCCTGTCAGTCTTTGTTAATCTTATAAATCATAATTTAATGTTCATTTGATTTATAAAAAGGAATTATGCCTTTTAAAAATTCTTTTATATCTTCCGAAGAATTATGTAACATAGCTTCTAGCATATTTATTATATTCTCTATATCATCTTTTGTATACTTATGTGAAATTTTAGCAATATATATTTTTTTATGATATGTTTTTAAAGTTCCTTCTTCAGCTGTTAGTAATTCTTCAAATAATTTTTCTCCCGGTCTTAATCCTGTAAAGATTATATCTATATCTTTATAAGGTTCTAATCCATGTATTTTTATTAATGCTTCTGCGAGATTAACTATTTTTACTGGTTCACCCATATCTAAAACAAAAACTTCTCCTCCCTTTCCCATAGCAGCTGCTTGAAAAACAAGTAAAACGGCTTCAGGAATTGTCATAAAATATCTTTTCATTTCAGGATGGGTTACAGTTATTGGACCTCCCTTTTTTATTTGCTCCAAAAATATAGGTATTACACTTCCCCTACTTCCGAGAACATTTCCAAATCTAACTGAAATAAATTTTGTTTTACCTATAGAATTAAAAGAGGTACATATAATTTCTGCTAATCTTTTTGTTGCTCCCATTATACTTGTAGGATTTACTGCCTTATCGGTTGATATGTTTATAAATTTATCAACTCCACTTTCTATAGATGCCTTAACTAAATTATATGTTCCTATAACATTTGTTTTTATTGCTTCTTCAGGAAAATGTTCCATTAAAGGTACATGTTTGTATGCTGCAGCGTGAAACACAACGTCTGGTTTATATATTTCAAACAAACTTTTTATTTTGTTGAAATCTCTTATATCACCTACTATAGTAATAAATTCAATATTTTTTTCTTTAAATTTTTTTTCCAAATCCAGTTTTAAATTATAAAGTTCTGTTTCATCTATTTCAAAAGCTATTACTAATTTAGGATCAAATTTTAAAAGCTGTTTAACAATTTCCGAACCTATCGAACCACCTGCACCGCTAACAAAAATTTTCTTTCCTTGCAAAAATTCCCTAACTTTTTGTGTTTCTATATTTATTACTTCTCTAGAAAGTAAATCTTCAATAGATATATCTTTAAGATCTTTTACTGTAATGTTAGAAGGTAAATTATATATACTCGGAACTATTTTTATGTCCTTTACACCTAAATTTGAAGCAACATTGAAGATTTCTCTAACTTTTTTATGATTCAAGGAAGGTATAGCTATTATAACGATCTGTATGTTATATTTTTTTATAATATCAGGGATATCTTTGATTGTTCCTAATACTTTAATTCCATGTATAAAAGTCCCCACTTTCATATCATCATCGTCTACAAATCCTATAGGCTTATATACATTACTTCTTACCAATTCCCTTGCTATTCTCTCTCCAGTATTGCCTGCTCCAACTATTAAGGCTTTTTTCCCATCTGATTTGTTCTGGAAAATCTCAATGTAAAATCTTTTTGATGCCCGAAGTAATAAAACTAAAGATAGAGAAACAAAAAAATCTATAAGAATTACACTTTTTGGAATAGAGATTTTGTTATACCAATGCTGTAATCCTAAATTTACAAAAAATATCCCAACTGTAAATATAAAAAGACTATTTAATATCTTAAATAAATCGTTTAATCCTACAAATCTCCAGTTAATCTGATAAATTCCAAGTTTCCAAAAAATAAATATTTTAGATATAACGAATATAGGGATATAATAAAGAAAAATCGCTTCATACTGATGGTGAATGTCGAAATCAAATCTAAGTAAAAATGATATATATAAACTAAATACAAAGATTATTATATCGGATATTAAGAAAAAAACAGCCCTTTTGGTTTTTGTTGGTTTGAAAAAAAGCTTCCTTATAAATATTTTCATCTTACAATACCCATAATTGTCCTTAAAATAAGTTTAATATCGGTAAAAAAACTTATATCTTTTAAATATTTTTTATAGTACTTTATTTTTATAGGTAGTATTTTCTCTATATAATATTTTTCTGGATTTTCAGCATTCTCTAAAAGTTTTTCTTCATCTATAAACTCAAGAGATGCATAGTCTGTTATCCCCGGTTTTACCTTTAAAATTTCATCATAATCTTTTTTATATACCTTCGCATATTTATAAACCTCAGGTCTTGGTCCAACTAAACTCATATCCCCTTTCAAAACATTAATAAGCTGGGGAAGTTCGTCTATTTTATACTTTCTTAAGATTTTACCTATTTTAGTAATTCTAGGATCATTGCCTTTTGTAACTTTAGCTCCCATTCTTTCTGCATTTTCAACCATTGTTCTGAATTTGTATATCTTAAAGGGTTTCCAGTTCTGACCTACTCTTTCCTGCCTAAAAAATATACTTCCCCTATCTTCTTTTTTTATCAAAAATGCCACTATAATGAATAATGGTAATAAAACTAAAAGACCCATTAAAGAAAAAATAAAATCTATTAATCTTTTAATATATCTTTGATACATTTACCTTTTATTCCTTTTAACTATATCTATTACATTCTCTATAACATAATTTATTTCTTTTTCTTTCATTCCCGGATAGATAGGGATTGATAAAACTCTTTCAAAAACCCACTCACTGCTTGGAAAGTCTTCAAGTTTGTAATCAAATTTATTTCCATAATAAGAAAATCTGTATAAAGGTATAAAGTGGACACTTGTCCCTATTCCTCTATTTTTAAGCTCTTCTATAAATTGGTTTCTATTTATTTTTAAAGCTTCAAGATTTAACTTAAGAGGATAAAGGTGCCATGAAGAAATCCTGTTCTCTTTTACCCTATATAAAATCAACTCTTCATAATCTTTAAACGCTTTATCATACATATTTGCTATTTTTACTCTCTCTTCCCACATCCACTCAAGTTTATTAAGTTGTGCAAGTCCTAAAGCTGAGTTTATATCTGTTGTATTATACTTGTATCCATTTTCAATAACATCATACTCCCAGCTACCTTCTTTTGAGTATCTTTTCCAGGCATCTTTGCTTATTCCATGAAGTCTGAGAATTCTCAGCCTTTCTGCCCATTTATCATTGTTTGTTGTTATCATACCTCCTTCACCGGTAGCAAGAGTTTTAGTAGCGTAAAAACTGAAAGCAGTTATATCACCTATAGTTCCTATCTTTTTTCCCTTATACCATGCAGGAAGGGAATGGGCAGCGTCTTCTATAACAAAGAGATTATGCCTTTTAGCAATTTCCAAAATTTCATCCATATCTGCAGGTTGACCTGAAAAGTGAACAGGAATAATAGCCTTTGTTTTTGGTGTTATATGTTTTTCTATTTTCTCAACATCTATTAAATGCGTATCTTTTTCTATATCAAC
>QNZF01000068.1 GCA_003978485.1 Persephonella sp. | reverse complement strand
AAATTTGAGAGGAAGAAAGAACACGTAAACGTAGGAACTATTGGACACGTTGACCACGGTAAAACAACTTTAACTGCGGCTATTACTTACGTTTTGTCTAAAAAAGGTTTGGCTCACTTTATCGGATATGACCAAATCGATAAAGCTCCTGAAGAAAGAGATAGAGGTATTACTATCAATATTACTCACGTTGAGTACGAAACTGAAAAAAGACACTATGCACACGTTGACTGTCCCGGTCACGCTGACTATATCAAAAACATGATTACCGGTGCCGCTCAAATGGACGGTGCTATCCTAGTCGTTTCCGCTGCTGATGGTCCTATGCCTCAAACTAGAGAACACGTTCTATTAGCTAGACAGGTTAACGTCCCTTATATCGTCGTTTTCTTAAACAAATGTGATATGGTTGACGACGAAGAATTATTAGAATTAGTTGAGTTGGAAGTTAGAGAATTATTAAGCAATTACGATTATCCGGGAGACGATGTACCAGTAATAAAAGGTTCAGCATTAGGGGCATTACAAGACGACCCGAAATGGATAAAGTCAATAGAAGAATTGTTAGACGCAATGGATAACTATATACCAACACCAGAGAGAGATGTAGATAAACCATTCTTAATGGCAATAGAGGACGTATTCACAATATCAGGAAGGGGAACGGTAGTAACAGGAAGAGTAGAGAGAGGAAAGTTAAAAGTAGGAGATGAAGTAGAGATAGTAGGGTTAAGTGATGAGATAAAGAAAACGGTAGTAACAGGGATAGAGATGTTTAGGAAGACATTAGATGAGGCAGTAGCAGGGGATAACATCGGAGTATTATTAAGAGGGATAGGAAAAGATGAAGTAGAGAGAGGGCAAGTATTAGCACAACCGGGGACAATAACACCTCACAAGAAGTTTAAGGCACAGGTGTATATCTTAAGTAAAGAGGAAGGAGGAAGACATACACCATTCTTTAAAGGGTATAGACCACAGTTTTACATAAGAACAGCTGATATAACAGGTACAGTAGTAGAGTTACCAGAAGGGCAAGAGATGGTAATGCCAGGGGACAATGTAGAGTTAACAGTAGAGTTGATGGAGCCGGTAGCAATAGAGGAGCAAATGAGATTTGCGATAAGGGAAGGTGGAAGAACAGTAGGTGCTGGTGTTGTTACTGAAATTATTGAGTAAGAAGGAGAGGTAGAAAAATGGAAGAAAAAATTAGGATAAAATTAAAGGCTTATGACCATAAAGCGTTAGACCAATCTGTAAAGCAGATAATAGAAACAGTAAAAAGAAGTGGTGGGGTTATAAAAGGCCCCATTCCTTTACCTACACAAAGAAAAGTGTGGTGTGTTTTAAGGTCTCCACATAAATTTGACCAGTCTAAAGAACATTTTGAAATGAGAATACATAAAAGATTAATTGATATAGAAAATGCTACACCACAAACGATTGAAGCATTGATGGACATTAGTCTCCCTGCAGGAGTTGATGTGGAAATAAAATTAAGTTAAATTTTGTTTTAAATCTATACCTTCTAATTTTGCTTTAAAATACAATTTGAAAAGGAGTGTGAAAAATGCCAAAAGGCATAATAGGGAAAAAGATAGGTATGTCAAGAGTTTTTATAAATGGGAAAGCTATACCCGTAACAGTTATACAGGTTGAACCTAACTATGTTGTTGATATTAGAACAGAAGAAAAAGACGGTTATAATGCTGTCCTATTAGGGACAGGAAAGGCTAAAGAGAAAAACACAACAAAACCTATGATGGGTGTTTTTAAAAGAGCAGGATTGAAAGAGCCTTTAAAACATTTAGCAGAGTTTGAATTAAAAGATAATGAAAATCTAGAGTTAGGACAGGAAGTAAAGGTTGAAGATATATTTGAAGTAGGAGATTTGGTAGATATTACCGGTACATCTAAAGGTAGAGGGTTTGCTTCTGCAATGAAAAGATGGGATTTTTCAGGGTTTCCTAAATCTCACGGGGCAAGGTATCACAGAGTTATAGGTTCTGTAGGTGCCTGTGAAGATCCGGGAAGAACATGGAAAACAAAAAGAATGCCCGGTCATTATGGAAATGAAACGGCAACGGTTTTAGGCTTGGAAGTTGTTGATATTATTCCAGAAAAAAATGTTATTTTAGTGAAAGGTTCTGTACCGGGAGCACCTAAATCTGTTGTTAAAATATCTGAAAGTGTAATTCTTAAGAGAAGAAAAGGACAGAATAAACTAAAGAGAGCAAAAGCTTTTTATAAAGTTGAAGCTTAAAATGACTAAACTAAAGAGGTAAGGACATGGAAACGAGTGTAATTAATATAAAGAATGAAGAAGTTGGAAAAGTAAAATTGAATGAAAAAATATTCAATGAAGAAGTAAAAGAGCATACAGTTTGGGAAGTTGTTAAATGGCAGTTGGCTGCAAGGAGGGCAGGTACTGCATCTACAAAAACAAGAGCAGAAGTTAGAGGTTCTAGAAGAAAGATACTTCCACAGAAAGGAACAGGAAATGCTAGACATGGAGACAGAAAAGCTAATATATTTGTAGGTGGTGGAGTTGTACATGGACCAAAACCTAGGGATTTCTATTATCCATTACCTAAAAAAGTTAGAAAAAAGGTATTAAAAGGTGTTTTATCTATAAAATTAAAAGAAGGTGAATTGTCTATAATTGAGGACTTCTATTTTGAGGAACCTAAAACAAAAAAAGCTATTGAAGTATTGAAAAATTTAGGTTTAGAAAAATCTAAAGTATTATTGGTTATACCTGCTAAAGATGATAATTTAATGAAATCTTTTAGAAATCTTCAAAATGTTAAAGTATTGGTAGTTGACGGTTTAAATACCTATGACATACTAAATGCTGATAAAGTTTTAATATTCAAATCTGCACTGGAAAAAATTGATGAGAGGTTAGGAAAATGAGTAAAACACCATACGATATACTGATAAGACCGGTTTTAACGGAAAAGGCAGTTAAACAAAATGAAAAAGAGGGAAAGTTAGTTTTTGAAGTTCCATTAGATGCAAATAAAATTGAGATAAGAAAGGCTGTTGAAGAAATATTTAAAGATAAAAAAGTAAAAGTAAAATCTGTAAGAACCTTGATTGTTAAACCTAAACCTAAAAGAGTAGGTTTTGGACCTTTGGGAAAGAAAAAAAGATGGAAAAAGGCAATAATTAGAATAGAAGCAGAAGAACCTATAAATATTGCAGAAATAATATAGAGGTGAGATAAAAATGGGAGTTAGAAAATTAAAACCTGTAACTAATGGAACAAGACACGCTATTTTATACGATTTTAAAGAAATTACAAAAAAGGAACCTGAAAAATCATTAGTTGTTCCATTAAAATCTAAAGCTGGAAGAAATAATCAAGGAAAAATAACTGTTAGACATAAAGGTGGAGGACATAAAAGAAAATATAGAATAATTGATTTTAAAAGAGATAAATCTGGTGTTCCTGCAAAAGTAGCGGCTATAGAGTATGACCCTAATAGAAGTGCAAGAATTGCATTGTTACATTATCTAGATGGTGAAAAAAGATATATTATTTGGCCTGAAGGATTAGAAGTTGGTGACACAGTTCAATCTGTGACTTGGGAAGATTTAGAAAGCGGAAAATATGAGCTTCCAGAGATAAAAGTAGGAAATGCTATGCCTATAGAAAAAATTCCAGTAGGTACATTCATTCACAACATTGAATTAACTCCGGGAAAAGGTGGACAGTTGGTTAGAGCCGCTGGAATGTCTGCACAGATATTAGGAAGACAGGGAGATTACATACAGGTTAGATTACCTTCAGGTGAAATAAGATTAATCTATAAAAAATGTATGGCAACAATAGGAACTGTAGGTTTACAGGAGCATGAATTAATTAAATTAGGAAAAGCTGGAAGGTCTAGATGGTTAGGTATAAGACCTACTGTTAGAGGTACTGCAATGAACCCAGTTGATCACCCACACGGTGGTGGAGAAGGTAAAACTTTCGGAAAACATCCTGTATCTCCTTGGGGACAACCTACTAAAGGTTACAAAACCAGAAGAGGTGCTAAATACTCTGACAAATTCATAATTAAGCGTAGAGGTAAGTAAGGATGGGATATAAAGGAAAATGGAACGAGAGATTTAAAAATCCTTATGTAAATGAAAAGTTATTAAAAAAAATAAGAAAACAGAAGGAAACTGGGGATAGAAAACCTATAAAAACATGGGATAGAGCTTGTACAATAACTGAAGAAATGGTAGGTCATAATATATCTGTTTATAATGGAATGAAATTTATAACTGTTTATATTACTCCTGAAATGGTAGGTCATAAATTAGGTGAGTTTGCTTTAACAAGAACATTCAAAGGTCATCCTGATAAATCTGCAAAAACAGTTAAGAAAAAGTAAGAGGTAGGTGAAAATGACAGAGACAGTAAATCAAAAAGAGGCAATAGCTATAGTTAGAAATGCTAAAATATCTCCAACGAAAGTAAGACAGGTTATTAACTTAATCAGAGGAAAAGATGTTGGTGTAGCTTTAGCTATACTCCAAGGTTTAAATAAAAGGGGAGCTAGAATAGTTGAAAAATTGTTAAAGAGTGCTATAGCTAACGCTGAGTTAAAGGATATGGATATAGATAATCTTTACATAAAAGAAATTAGAGCTGATAAAGGATTGGTTTTAAAAAGATATACCCCAAGGGCTTACGGTAGGGCTACACCTATAAAGAGAAGATATTCACATATATACATAAAATTAGCTGAAAGGTAAGGAGGATTAAAAATTGGGTCAGAAGGTTAACCCTATAGGCTTTAGATTAGGAATAACTAAAGATTGGAAGGCTAAATGGTACGCAGATAAAAAAGAGTATGGAAAAACATTACATGAAGACATAGCTATAAGAGAGTTTATAAATAGAAGGTATAAACAGGCTGGTATTGGTGATGTTTTAATAGAAAGGTTAGGAGAAAAGTTAAGGGTCAAAATATATGCGGTAAGACCGGGAATAGTTATAGGAAGAAAAGGTTCTAAGGTTGAAGAGCTAAACAAAGTTTTAAAGTCTATGACAAAGGCTAAAGATATTATTGTTAACGTTGACGAGATAAGAAGACCTGAAATAAATGCAAAAATAGTTGCAGAGGACATAGCAACCCAGCTGGAAAGAAGGGTTTCCCACAGAAGAGCCATGAAAAGAGCTGTAGATATGGCAATGAAATCTGGAGCAAAAGGTATAAAAGTTCAGGTAGGTGGTCGTATAGGTGGAGTTGACTTGGCAAGAAAAGAATGGATTATGGAAGGTAGAATGCCATTACAAACCTTAAGGGCAGATATAGATTACGGTACCGCTAGGGCATTAACAAAGTATGGAATACTAGGAATTAAGGTCTGGATATACAAAGGGGATAAATTATCCGACCAGAAAGACGAGATAGTTAAAAGAATAGAGGAAGAATTAATTACTATATAAACATTTTCTTCCTTTTCTCTTTTTTATAATTCTTTTATCAATTGGAAGAAAAAGAATTAAAGTTAAGTAAGTCCATATAATACCTTTCTCTGTCAGCCAACGCGTAGATTTTGTTCTTTGTTAAATAGTTTATTATATCTTCTTCTAATCTTAAACTTGCAAATATGGGAATTAATTTAAATTCCCTGTATTCAGGAATTTGTATTATCTTTAAATTTTTCTATATATTCCTTCATTTCCGTTATAGTTTGTCTCATCTTATTTTTGAATTCTTTCGTCTCTTTTTCTGAAGCTTATATCTCCATTTCACTCTTTTGTTGTATGTATAAAACCTTCATCATCATTTCTTCCAATCTGTTAATTCTTTCTTCTATAAAAGCCACATTATTTTTCCCTTGAGGTACTTCAAAGTAAAATATACTTAATAATCAATTTTAGATATGCGGTAAGATTAAAAGCTTTATTTATAAGATTTAAACTCAATTCAGCGAAAAACAATTATAATCTATTTAAAAATTTCTAAAAAAAAGGAGAATGTCATGTATGATTTAGTTATTATAGGCTATGGACCTGGTGGTTATTCTGCATCGCTTTTAGCTTTAAGGAAAGGTTTAAACATTGCAATTGTGGAGGAGAGTAAGCTAGGGGGAAATTGTTTAAATAGGGCTTGTATTCCAACTAAATATTACTGGACAGGTGCAAAATTTATTGAAAAGTTAGATGTTTTATCTAATTATGGGATTTTTATAGATAAAAACAAAATAGATTTTAAACAAGCTTTTGAAAAAAAGAATGAGGCTATTAAATATTTAAGGAAAAGCTTAAGACAACTATTAAAATCAAAAAAAGTTAATGTTTATAAAGGTAAAGGGAAAATAATAGATAAAAATAAGATTTTAGTAGTAGATAAAGATGGTAATCAAAGTATAGTTGAAGCAAAAAATATTATTATTGCCACAGGGTCTAAGCCAAATTCTGTGGGTAATTTAAAACTTGATAATAAATATATAATGTCTACTGACTTTTTATTAGAAAAATTGGATAATTTACCAAAATCAGTTTTAATAGTCGGTGGTGGGGTGGCAGGTTGTGAGTTAGGCTATATTCTAAATAAATATGGCGTAAATGTTTATATTGTTGAGTTAAAAGATAGATTACTACCTTCAAGAGATGTTTCTAAAGATATATCTAGACATTTATTGAGAAAGTTTAAAAAACTTGGTATAAAAACATTTTTCAATACCACTATTGAAGATTATAAAATTGAGAACGGTTTTATTGATGTAAAACTGTCTAATGGAGAGAATTTAAAAGTTGGAAAAATAGTTTTATCTGTAGGTAGAGTTCCTAACAGTGATAACATAGACGAAATAGGTATAGAAAAGGATAACAAGGGCTTTATAAAAGTAAATCAGTTTTTACAGACTAATTATAGTAATATTTATGCAATAGGTGATGTTATAAAGTCTCCTATGTTAGCTTACACATCTTCAATGGAAGGGGAAATTGCAGTTAAAAATATATTAGGTGAAAAGATACAACCAAGTTATGAATATATACCTTATGCAATATTTTCAGCTTATGAAATAGCCTATATAGGTTTGAATGAAGAAACAGCTAAAGAAAAGGGAATTAATATTACTTACGGAATGTATAGTTATTCTTTCAATGAGAAAGCAGTTGATGAGAGTGATACAGACGGATTTATAAAACTTTTCTTCGACAAAAGTGATAAAAGATTTTTAGGTGGTTATATTATGGGTAGTTTTGCTTCAGAATTGATGCATTTATTAGAAATCGCGTTAAGGGAAAGTTATACAGCTGAGCAATTACATAATCTTATATATTTCCATCCTTCAATAACGGAGATAATACCTTTTGCCAGCTATGATGTAGCCGAAGGGAAACTTTTTTAAATTGGGGCTGAAAGCAGTTGTAAAAAAAATGAACAGACATGCACGAATATAGGCACGGAAAGATGGGACGGGGCGAAAAGCCCCTTTTTATTAAAGAGATTTTACACAAGATAATACTTCGTCATAGTTAGGTTCTTCAGTTATCTCTGGAACTAACTGTTTGTAAACAACTTTACCGTCTTTATCAACGACAAAAACAGCCCTTGCTAAAATTCCTTTTAATGCACCTTCAGCGATTAAAACTCCGTATTTTTCCATATCTCTGTATCTAAAGTCTGATGCAACTTTAACATTTTCAATTCCATAGCTTTCACAAAATCTTTTTTCTGCAAACGGTAAATCCATAGATACAACATACACTTCAACATCTAATCCTGCTACAAGTTCATTAAACTTTTTAGTTTCAGTTTCGCAAACTGGAGTGTCTAATGAAGGAACAGTTATTATTATTTGAGGTTTTCCTTTTGCACCACCAACAGTTATTTCTGATAAATCAGATGCTACAACTACAGCTTCAGGAGCTTTATCTCCTACATTTAATTCTGGACCGGCTAATGCTACAGGATTTCCTTTTAAATTTACAGTTGTTGCCATAAAATTACCTCCTACATAATTTTTTTTATAAAGCTTAGAAAATTTTAAATATTACACTATTCAGATTTTATGAGTTTAGTCAAACAGTGTTTTAAAAATATTCTTTAAAATAAGAAAAACCTTTTTTTTATTAATTTAATCTTGAAATAAAATATCAGTCGTCCCAATCTAAATAATATCAAATGCAGAAAAGTTTATTCAGTTGATAGTTATTTTTATATATAAGATAATAAATTTTTAAATTATGCTTATTTTTTATAAAGAGGTTGTTCAAAATGCTGTTAAATGTTGTATTTGCAGGTACAGTTCAAGGTGTAGGTTTCAGAAGATTTGTTAAAAATATTGCAGATGAAATGGGAGTTAAAGGTTATGTAAAAAATCTGCCTGATGGAACAGTTGAAGTTGTAGCAGAGGGAGACGAAAAACTATTGGAGGAGTTTTTAAAAAGAATAGAAGTAGGACCTCCTTTATCCGAAATAACACATATGGCTTATGAGTTTATTAATAAAGAGGGAGGTTTTGAAAAGTTTGAGATTGAATATTAAATATATTTTTATACTACTTTTTACTCTGATTTTTATTAGTCAGAATGTTTTTGCTTTAACTTATACAGTAAAACCCGGTGATTTTCCTGAAAAGATAGCTAAAAAATTTGGTATATCTGTAAAAACTTTATTAAAAGTAAACAATATAAAAGACCCTAAAAAACTTAGGGTAGGTCAGAAGTTATACATTCCTGTTAAAAATAAATCTTCAAAAAGGAAAAAAAGAAAAAAAACTATTTTGAGGAAAGGTGATAGCTGTGAATATGTATACACAGTAAAAAGGGGAGATGTTTTATCAGTAATAGCTAAAAGGTTTGGTGTGTCTACCTCAGCTTTAAAAAAATGGAACAATTTGAAAAGTAATAGAATATACGTTGGACAGAAGTTGTGTATAAAGTCTTTAAAAACTGTAAAAAAAGAGAGAAAAAGTAGAAGTCGTAGAAGCTATAGGTCAGTAGCTAGATATAAGACGGTTATAAAATACTACAGAGTTAAAAGAGGAGATAGTTTAATAAAAATAGCTAAAAAATTTGGTGTATCTGCTAAGAAAATAGCAAAATTAAACCACTTAAAAAAACCTTACAGATTAAGGGTAGGTCAAAGATTAAAAATTCCAAAAAGGGTTAAAGTTTACACCCCTAAATATAAGCCTGTTGAGGAGTATAAACCAAAGAAAAAATTAAACTTCAAATGGCCTGTTGAGGGTAAAGTTATTAAAGGTTTTATAAACAGTGAGAATGAAAGACATGTTGGTATAGATATAAAAGCTAAATGTGGAGATAAAATTGTAGCATCTGAAGACGGTAAAGTTATTTACGCAGGGAATAGTATAAAAACATTTGGTAATCTTATAATAATAAGACATCCAAATAGATATAACACAGTTTACGGCCATGTAGGAAGAATACTAGTTAAAGATGGTGCTAACGTTAAAAAGGGGGAGGTTATAGGTACTGTGGGAAAATTAGATAATGATAACTGTGGAATTTATTTTGAAGTTAGAAAATATACTGTTCCGGTAAATCCTTTATCTATTCTTGAAAAGAAATAAAAAGAGGTGAAAAATGTCTGATTTTATAGAGTTCCCAAGGATAAAGAGACTGCCAACATATGTCTTTGCAGTTGTAAATGAGTTAAAAGCAAAATTAAGAAAAGAAGGAAGAGATATTATAGATTTTGGTATGGGTAATCCTGATTTAAAACCTGCCAGTCATATAATTGAAAAACTTTGTGAAGTGGCTAAAAAGAAGCATACCCATAGATACTCGTCATCTGAAGGAATTCCCAGACTTAGAAAGGCTATCACAAACTTTTATAAAGAAAGATTTGGAGTAGAACTAGACCCTGATAAAGAAGCAATCCTTACTATAGGTTCTAAGGAAGGTTTATCTCATCTTATGCTGGCTATGTTGTCACCGGGTGATATAGCCTTAGTCCCAAGTCCTCGTTATCCAATCCATTACTATGCCCCTGTAATAGCAGGAGCTAGTGTGTTAACAGTTCCTTTACCATTTGAAGGGAATAACTCAGAAAAACAAGAAACATTTTTAAAGAATATATATGAGACTTACGAAGACAGTTATCCTGAACCAAAAGTGTTAATACTAAACTTTCCTAACAACCCGACAACTATGACAGTTGATTTAGATTTTTTTAAAGAAATAGTAAAGTTTGCAAAGAGAAAAAATTTATGGATAATTCATGATTTTGCATATGCAGATTTATGTTTTGATGGCTACCAAGCCCCTAGCATACTTCAAGTTGAAGGGGCAAAAGATATTGCAGTTGAAACCTATTCATTAACTAAAGGTTTCTCAATGGCAGGTTGGAGAGTTGGTTTTGTTCTAGGAAATCCAATATTGATACATAATCTAAGAAGGTTAAAAAGTTATTTAGATTATGGAATGTTTACTCCTATACAAGTTGCAAGTATTATCGCCTTAGAGGGGGATTACTCTGTTGTCGAAAAAGCAAGGGATACTTATAGTGAAAGATTAGATATTTTGGTAAATGGATTAAATAGGGCTGGTTGGCAGGTAGAAAAACCTAAGGCAACTATGTTTCTATGGGCAAAAATACCTGACCAATTTAAAAATTTAGGTTCAGTAGAGTTTAGTAAATTACTTTTAACGGAAGCTGAAGTTGCAGTTGCACCGGGAGTTGGTTTTGGAGAGCATGGGGAAGGTTATGTTAGATTTGCAGTAGTAGAAAATAAAAAGAGAATTAGACAGGCTGTAAGAAATATAAAAAGATTTTTTAAAAAGTATTCAGGTAAGTAGATGTTAGAAGTTATCAGTATAAGGAAAAGATATAAGGAAAGGATTGCTATTGATGGTATATCTATGTATGTAAAGGAAGGAGAGATTGTCGGTTTATTAGGGCCAAATGGAGCTGGGAAAACGACTACTTTTAAGTGTTTACTTGGTTTTATAAAACCAGATGAAGGTAAGATAAAACTAAATGGTGAGGATATAACAGATTTACCTGTTTATGAAAGGGCAAGGAAAGGAATATCTTTTTTACCACAAGAGCCGTCTATCTTTGGTAGTCTAACCGTATGGGAAAATATAGTTATGTTCCTAGAGTTTATAAAAGATGACCCTGCGGAGATAGAAAGTAGGGCTAATACACTTTTAGAGGAATTTGGAATAAAACATCTAAAAAATCAAAAGGCATCAACATTGTCAGGTGGTGAAAGGAGAAGACTTGAGATAGCTCGTTCTTTGATAGTTAATCCATCTTTTTTGCTCCTTGATGAGCCATTTGCAGGAGTTGACCCTGTATCAGTCCAAGAGATAAATAATCTTATAAATGATTTAGTAAAAAGAAATATAGGGGTAATTCTTACAGACCATAATGTAAGGGAAACCTTAAAAATAACAGATAGGGCTTATATAATAGCTAAAGGAAAAGTTATAGCTGAAGGAAAACCTGAAGATATAGTGGAAAATGAACTAGTTAGAGAGGTTTTCTTAGGAAAAGATTTTACTCTTGCTTAGATGGGGCAGAGAATATGGAAGATTTAAAAAAAGTTAAATGGATAATTTTAGATGTTGACGGGGTTTTAACAGATGGAAAGATTATTTATGACAGTGAAGGTCGGGAGATAAAAGTTTTTTGTGTAAAGGATGGATACGGTATACATATGGCTAAAAAGTATGGAATTAATTTTGCGATTATATCAGGTAGAAAATCAAAGGTTGTTGATATAAGAGCTAAAGAGTTAGGTATAGAAGAGGTTTATCAGTTATCAACAGACAAGGTAAAGGATTACCTTAAGATTAAAGAAAAATATAAATTCAATGATGATGAAGTTATATATATAGGAGATGATTTACAGGATATTCCTTTATTAAAGATGGTAGGTTTTCCAATAACTGTTCCTAACTCTCCTAAGGAAGTAAAAAAAGTTGCTGTTTATATAACTAGTAGAAATGGAGGAGACGGAGCTGTAAGAGAGGTTATAGACCTTGTCTTAAGAGCAAAAGGTTTATTGAATGTTTAAAAATTTGCTAATTTAGAGATTAATAAACATATTTTTGAACAGCTCCTTTTTAGTTTTCATATATATAAGATGAGAAATTCTTTAATTAAAATACTTCCAAACTTAATATATAATTAGAAAAACGATTTCTATTTAAGGTAAAAAATAATGAGATTAGGGGTCAATATAGACCATATAGCAACTTTAAGGGAAGCCAGAAAAACCTTTGAGCCAGACCCTATAAAAGGGGCTTTAATAGCTAGGGATGCTGGAGCAGACCAGATAACATTTCATTTAAGAGAAGATAGAAGACATATTCAAGACGAGGATGTTTATAAGCTAAAAGCTGTAATAAAAGAGATACCTTTAAATATGGAAATGGCGGCTACTGAAGAAATGAAAAGGATAGCAAAAGATGTAAAACCTGACAGGATTACTTTA
This sequence comes from Persephonella sp., assembly GCA_003978485.1. Classification (GTDB taxonomy): domain Bacteria; phylum Aquificota; class Aquificia; order Aquificales; family Hydrogenothermaceae; genus QNZC01. Next base: position 14,252 of record QNZF01000068.1, on the reverse strand, counting down.
GTTCCTGAAAAGAGACAGGAGATAACAACAGAAGGCGGTTTAGATGTAATATCTTTAAAGGAATATTTAAAAAATTTTATAGAAGATATTAAAAATACTGGAATTGATGTTGCACTATTTATAGACCCTGATGAAAGACAGATTGACGCTAGCTTGGAAGTTGGAGCTGACGCAGTAGAACTACATACAGGTGAGTATGCTAACAGTAAAACTGATACAGATATAAAACGGGAGTTGGAAAGAATAAAGAAATCTGCTGTTTACGGAAAATCAATAGGGCTAAAAGTTTTTGCAGGACATGGATTAACTTATCTAAATGTTCAACCTATAGCAAAAATTCCTGAGATAGAAGAGTTAAATATAGGTCATTCAATTATAGCCAACTCTATATTTTTGGGATTGGAAGAGGCAGTTAGAAAAATGAAAAAATTAATACTGGAAGCAAGGGAAGATATTTAAAGATGGATTTTTTAAAACAGGTTAAATCTTTTTATATAGCTGAGATTAATGATTACATCACTTATAGAGAGTTAGCAAAGGCTACAAAAGATAAGGAATTAAAGGAAATATTTGAAAAAATATCTTTAATGGAATTGGAACATTCTAAATTTTGGAAAAGTATTTTAAGAAAGAATAAAGTTGAAATACCTAAAGAAAAAGTAAATTCTTTTAGGTTAAAACTTTTAAAATTTTTGTCTAAATTTATAAATCCTATATTTATAATCTCATTCCTTGAGGCAGGAGAAAGTAATGCAGTCAAAAGTTATTACCAATTTTTAAATGAAGATTTTTTAAATGATGGAGATAAAGAAAAGTTAAAAAAGATAATAGTGGATGAACTGGAACATGAAAGTATTTTTGAAAAGGAAGCTGAAAAGTTTGGAATATCAAATATAAGAGATTTTATACTTGGAATGAATGACGGCTTGGTTGAAATTTTAGGCGTTATCACTGGAATGAGTGCAGTTTATATAAATAACCCTTTAATGGTTGCAATGTCTGGCTTGATAGTAGGAGTTGCAGGTTCATTATCTATGGGAATAGGTGCTTTTATATCTGTAAAGTCTCAAAGGCAGGTTAACGAGGCTATAAGAGAAAAGATGGAGATTTTACTAAATGTAAATCCTAAAGAAGCTTTAAAAAAACTAAAAGAAAAGTTAATAAACTCAGATATACCTGAAAACTTGGTGGATGATATAGTTAAAAAATTTGAAGGGAAGGAAAATATACTAAAAGGTCTTTTAATAAAGGATATTGAGGAAAACGAGATAAAATCTGCATTATTTACAGGTTTCGCATACCTTGTAGGCGTTTTCTTTCCAGTTTTCCCCTTCTTCTTTGTTCCAAATTCTCTAATAGGTTTACCTATAGCTATAATATCTGTAGGTATAGTTATAAGCGTAGTAGCAACCTTCATATCAGTTTTATCTGGTATAAGCATAAAGAAAAAAATACTAGAGATGATTTCTGCACTTCTATTTGCAACTATTGTTTCATTTGGTTTCGGTAAACTAATGCAATATGTATTTGGAGTTGAGATAGGAGAATGATAAGTATTGATTACACAAATGTATTAAATAATTTTTTAAAAGATGATGAAGGGTTAAGTTTACAGAATATTCTAAATTTACAAGAGCAAGCTAGCAATTTTATAGATAGTTTATCTGATAAAGATAAGTATCATTTTATTTATATTCTAGATAATCCTGTAGATGAATATTTTGAGATAGCTAATTATGTAAGAGAAAACTTTAAATATTTTGTTCTGATTGGTATAGGTGGTTCTTCTCTCGGTACAGAGATGTTGGCTCAAAGTTTACTTGATTACTATTACAATTTTAAAGGAAGTATAAGATTTTTTATCTTAGATAATATAGACCCTGACAAAGTTAAGCACACTTTAAACAATATAGAGATAGACAAAACTTTATTTTATGTTGTGTCTAAATCTGGAAAAACTGTTGAGACTGTGGTTAATTTTAGTATAGTTTTAGAGAAACTAAAAAAAGTTAAACCTAACTCTTGGCAAAATCACTTTATATTTGCAACAGAGAATAAAGACAATTTTTTAAATAACTTTGGAAAAAAACACAGTATAAAAATTTTTTATATACCTGAGACAGTTGGAGGAAGATTTTCTGTATTAACTACTGTAGGTCTTTTACCTTCTGCAGTTTTGGGAATAGATATAAAAGAGTTAATAGAGGGTGCTAAATATATAAGAGATAAATTTTTGAATGTAAGAAATATTCTTGGAAATCCTTTTTTGCTGTTAGGTAGTGTTTATTTCCTATTAGATACTTTAAAAAACAAAAATATACTTGTGATGATGCCTTACAGTGATAAACTGTCTTCCTTTGTGTCTTGGTTTCAGCAACTTTGGGCTGAAAGTTTAGGTAAGGAGAGAATGGGACAAACTCCTGTAAAATCTCTCGGAACTTTAGACCAACATTCACAATTCCAACTTTATATGGATGGAAAAAGGGATAAGATTATAACTTTTATTAATATACTAGAAAGGGATACTGATATACCTATACCTGAAAATATTCCTGAAGATTTAAGTTTTTTAAAAGGAAACTCATTAAATCAGATTTTACATAAGGAATATATAGGAATAAAACAATCTTTAACTGAAAAAGGTGTACCAAATCTATCAATTAATCTAGATAGATTAAATCCTTTCAATATGGGAAAACTAATTCTTACATTTGAAATAGCGACAGCCTTTACAGGTTATTTATATGGAATTAATCCATTTAATCAGCCTGCTGTTGAAATTGGAAAGAAAAAAGTTTATAAGTTGTTAATGAAAAAAGATTATCAAATCTACGACAGCAAAGATTTTCTTTTAAGTTTTTAATAAAAGTAAAGGAGTTGTCCAAATGTCTCTGTTAGAAGAACAGATAAAGGCAATTAAAGAGATTTATTCAGAGTTAGATAAGGCGAAATCAAACATAAAACCTATTATAATGGGAAAGTTTGCTTTAACTGTGTATACCCAAGGAATGTATCCTGCATCAAATATATCGCTTCTGTTTCCCGATATTGAACTTTTAAGGAAAGTTTTAAAAGAGTTAGGTTATCAACATATAGGAAATGATTACTGGTTAAGGGGAGACGTGGCTGTAGAGATAAATAAAAATTTTGAACTTATAGTTAACGGTAAGTTTAATCAGATAGAAGTTGATAATAGGATAATTAATGTTATTTCTCTGGAAGACTTGTTGGCAGATATGATGAACCAATGTTTAGAAGGAGATGATACAGTTTGCGATTTAATAAAGTTATTAATCAATTCTTATTATGAAATGATAGATTTTCATTATTTATATACAGGTTTAAAAAATAAAAAGGCTGTAATAAAATTTAATGAAATCAAAAAAGAGGTAGAGATGTAGTGAAAAAAATTCTATATTTTTTTCTGTTCTTCAATCTATTCCTAATCTTTCAATCATTTGCCAAAAACAAGTGTGAGTATTGTATACCTAAAGGCTCAAATATTAGCTGTGAAGAGGTAAGGGAGAGTTTAAATCTTATTAACGGTATTAGAGCTGAAGTAAAAAATCCACCTTTAGACTGGGACTGTTCTTTGGCAGAAGGCTCTCAAAAATGGGCTGAAGAGTTAGCTAAATTAGGTTATTTAAAACATTCGGAAGGTAATTATGGAGAAAATTTGTATATGTATTACTCATCTACAGGTAATACACCTCCCTTATCTGAAGCTATTAAAAGCTGGTATTCAGAAAAGAAAAATTTTGAATATGGTAATAAATACTGGTGTAAATCTGGAACTATATGCGGACATTATACCCAACTTATATGGAAAGATACTAAAAAAATAGGCTGTGGTAAAGCTAAAAATGGAAATAAAGTTTATATAGTTTGTAGATTTTACCCTGCTGGAAATTGGATAGGAGAACAACCTTACTGATGAAGTATAGATATATCTTTTTATCTTTTCTTCTATCAATATTTATATTTTCCTGTAATCATATAGATACATCAACTCCAGATAGGATGTTATTAACTGCCTCTAAAAGTGGAAATATTGAGTATGTAAAATTAGCTATTGCCAAAGGGGCTAACCTTAATGCCAAAGATGATAAAGGTAGTACTGCTTTACACTGGGCTGTTTACTATGGCTATAAAGATATAGTAAAGCTTTTAATTATGCAGGGAGCAAATCCATACATTACTGACAATTACGGCTTAACTCCAATAGATGTAGCTAGGTTTAACCAAAAAACAGAGATATTAAAAATTTTTAAAGAGTTAGGTTATTTAAAAGATAATTAGTTATGTCTTTACCTAGATATGCAGATAACAAACCAATTATAGCTCCTGTGATAACATCTATAGGAAAGTGAGCTCCCATATAAACTCTGCCAAATGCGATTAGTAAGGCGTATATGGAGAACAGCAATATTATTATTGGAGAACCGTAGAATAGCATTACTCCAAATATTGTAAATGCTAAAGCTGTGTCCGCAGAAGGAAAGCTTTTAAGAGACACAGGTTCAAGTAAGAAAACATCTTTTAAAAGCTTTACAGGTCTTTGATGTCTAAAAGTATATTTCAGTATAGGCATCATAATACCTGTGATAACAAGTGATATTGATACATGATAAACTGCTTTTTCACCACCGTATATATAGAATATTGGTAAAAAAAGTGGCAAAGAGTAAGACTTTCCAAGTAGATAAAAATATCTATAGAATTTGTCTAAAAATTTATTTCTTTTTGAATTAATAAAATAAAAAAGTTTTACATTCCACTTTATCTTTGTTTGCCAGTCGTTAGGTATTAATCTTCTCTCTTTCATCTACAACCTCAAACAGATTTGTTAAACCTAACGGTCTAAAACCGAATAAAATATTTCCAATTTTAAAATCGTACTCGTAAAACTCTATGTGATAATTTCCTTTTTTGTCTAAATGGAATGAGAACTCATTTTTTTCTGTTATTAGTATTGGAACATTATCTCTTTTTAGAATTTTTACAGAATTAAACTTTTCTGTTTCAACTTTACAGTTGATAAAACTGTTTACAGGTATTTTATCTCCGTTAGTGTATATATCTTTTTCTCTGTTGACCCATACTTTTGCCTCAAATCCATTTATAAGGATAATATTATTCCCTAACTTTAAAGCTTCTAAAATTTTATCTTTGTTTATATCTGAAAAATCAGTAAGGTATGTATGGTTTATAACCCATTTGAAACCTCTCTTATAGGATGGTATTAAAACTCCGTTAGTATGCTCTTGATAAACAAACTTAATATGTATATCTAAACCACCTATAATATTCAAACCTTTAGCTCTTTTAAAGTATAAATCAACCCATTTTTCTAAAGGCAATAAACTATTCCACTTTCTGTAAGGATTTCTTGAAAAAGGTAATAAAAAAAGATTTTTTAAAGCAGTTAGAATTGATAAAGATTTTTTCCAGACTATAGCGTCTTTAACATTTATTAACTCGTAAAGATACTCTTTTTTAAACTCACCTTTCCATCTGTAATGGTCAAACTCAAAGTTATTAGGATGAGATATTACAGGTAATTTATTATCGAGTAATAGTAATCTTCCGTCTTCAGTGTTTAACTCTATTCCCGCTGACATTTTATCTGTTGCGAAGTATTTAAAATCGTCGTTATCGTGGTCAGTTATAAATACATAATCTATTTTGTTATGTTTAATCGCAAACTCAATATCTGATGGTTTTCCTAAAGAGTCAAAAGAAAACTGTGTATGAACATGGGCAATTACTTTAAAGAATGATATTTTGTCATCAATATTTATGTCTTTAATATCTAGTATATTATCCTCTAAAAATCTTATTTTTTTTACAGGTCTAAAATCTAAAATTAGAATAAAAATAATAATCAAAACTAGTATTGTAATAATTATCACCTATAGATAACTCCTGAATTAATTTTCTTCGTCTTCAACTCTGATTAAAGTTGTTTTACCTTTGGTAAGTTTAAGCTTTTCAATCTCTTTTATTGCGTTTTGTGTATTATTTTCAGATGCAGTATGTGTTAACAGAACTAAAGGAACATAACCGTCATTATCACCGTTATAGTAGTTAACGACTTTATCTTTCTGAATAACTGAAGCTATGCTTATATTATGTTTTGCAAAAACACCTGCTATTTTTGATAGAATACCTATTTTATCTGGAACCATAAATCTTATGTAATATCTTGTATAAAAATCTGAAACTTTCTTAAGATTTAAATCTTTATGTTCCCAATTCATAGAAGTAATTTCTATCTCCCTTCCTATCCCTAATGATACACTTTTAGCTATATCAACAATATCACTTACAACAGCACTGGCAGTTGGTAAACTTCCTGCTCCCTTTCCGTAAAACATACACTCTCCCACATTACTACCCTCAACCATAACTGCATTGTAAACTCCATCAACCTTTGCCAATGGATGACTTGATGGTATAAATGTAGGATGAACCCTGACTTCTACTTCATTATTTCTGTAGCTCTTAGCTATAGCCAAAAGTTTTAATGTATAGTTAAGCTCTCTACCCAGTTGTATATCCATTTTTTCTATACCATCAATTCCTTCAATATAAACATCTTCAAAGTTTAAAAATCCTCCAAATGATAATGATGCTAAGATTGATATTTTATGTCCTGCATCAACACCGTTTATATCAAGTGTCGGGTCAGCTTCCGCATATCCTAATCTTTGGGCTTCTTTCAATACCTCATCAAAGCTTTTCCCTTTTTCGTTCATCTCGGTTAGTATATAGTTAGTTGTTCCGTTAAGTATTCCATATATTTTTAAAATCTCATTCCCAACTAGTCCTTCCCTTAAAGCTCTAATAATTGGTATACCACCTGCAACTGACGCCTCGAAACCTATCCTTATATTCCTTTCCTCTGCCAAATTAAAAATTTCCTTCCCTCTCTCCGCTAAAAGTGCCTTATTTGCAGTCGTTATATGTTTTCCTCTCAGTATTGCTTCTTTTATAAGCTTATATGGAAAATCTATACCTCCTGTTAACTCTACAACAATATCTATATCTTTATCTTCTAAAATATCATCTAACGAATAGGCTTTTTTTTCCTCTTTTAACAGATATTTAAATTCTTTATTCCAATTCCTTGTGAAAACTTTCTTTAGATTTATTTCAACTCCACTTTTTTTTAGGATTAAATCTCTATCCTCTTCTAAAATTTTAGCTACTCCGTTTCCTACAACACCGTATCCAACAATTGCTACATTAACAATTTTTTTCATTTTCACAACCTTCCTTTACCAAATTTATATTTACACTTGGGCTAGGGTATTTTTAATCCGCCTTTTTTAATAAGTGTGGATACTCCCTAGCGGGCGGTATTTATATCCACATAGATTTAAATTGTATTGATTTTGTAAACTTTTGACAATAATTAATTATTAAATCTTTATATTTTTGACCATTTTCCGATAAATCTTAATAGAAATTTCATCATTAAAAAAATTTTTTTAAATTAATGTATAATTTTTTAGATTTTTGGGGGTGAAAGAGAATGAAAATTTTGATTGTTGAGGATAACGTAGAACTTAATAAAACACTTAAGGAAATCTTAGAATTAAACGGTTATTTAGTTGAAAGTGCTTACGACGGGGAGGAAGCTTTAGATTTTATATTAACGGGAGATTATGACCTTATAATTTTAGATATACTTCTACCTAAATTAGACGGTTATGAAGTTTGCAACATTGTAAGGGATAAAGGAATAAAAACTCCAATACTTATGTTAACTGCAAAGGGAACAATTCAAGATAAGGTAAAAGGATTAGACATAGGAGCAGATGATTATTTAGTTAAACCTTTTGAAGTAGAAGAACTACTAGCTAGGATTAGGGCTTTAATTAGACGAAATTCAACTGAAAAAAGTGATGTTGTAAAGATTGACGATATAGAAATAGATTTTACAAATAGAGAAGTTAGAAAGGATGGGAAAAAGCTAATTGTACCGCCAAAGCTGTTTTGCATATTGGAACAGTTGGTCAGAAATAGAGGTAAAGTTGTAAGTTATGAAACTTTGATGAATAAATGTTGGGATATTAACGACTATCCAACAAAAGAAAATGTAAGGGCTAATATTAAGCTATTAAGAAAACTCTTAGGTAACAAAGATATAATCCATAACGTTTTAGGCGTAGGTTATAAAATAGATTTTTAAAAATTTAACCAGATTAAAGTGATAACAGTGATAATTATCAAAAATATTGCTATATTTTTCGCCAGTTCTTTCGTTCCAAAGAAGTATATATATCCAAACTTAAAGAAACTGTTGGATAAGACTGCTAAGAGTATTCCCTTTATCGCCACATTAACGTCTAATTTTTCAGCAGAAAATAATTTAGATATTGATAATGTAATAGCATCTACGTCTATAACACCGGATATAAGGCTTGCTATGTATATTCCTTTGTCTCCTAAATAAAAATCTAATACCTTCACGGCAAATATTACTAAAGCATAGATTAAACCAAACTGTAAGGCGGAGGATATTTCAAAAGGATTGTTAATACTTAAATCTGTATTTTCTTTTGTATAGTGTCTTCTCTTATTTTTCCTATTTATAAATATTACAATCAAAAATAACACTGATGACAAAATTAAAGGTATAGAAATCTTTTTCGCCAGTTCAACAGATATAATTCCAGTCAAAAATATAACTCTAAAGTTCATTATTGTCCAGGCTAAGGCAATACCTAGCGAAGCAGAGTTTATAAGATTTGGATATTCCTTTGTTTTCTTTGCCAACTCATAACTTACAGCAGTACTAGACACTAAACCACCTATAATTCCATTTAGCCATAAAGTTTTCGCTCCCTTCCATTTTAAGAGTATATAGCCTATAAAATCTAAAGTTGAAACAATTATTACCATCTTCCATATATCTTTAGGATTAAAAGCATTAAACCAACCGATGTTTTTGTCTGGAAGTATCGGATATATAACAACCGTTATTACTATAAATTTTAAAATTGCAAATATATCTTCCTGAGATAATTTTTTAGCAAAGTTTTCAAGAACATTTTTTAAAGCTAGTAGAATTGCTGTTATTACGGTTATAAATGTAGCCACATAAAAGTGTTCAAAATATACCAAAACACCTGTTATATAGGCTATTAAAATAGTTATTTCAGTTGTTATTCCAACATCCTTTTGATACTCTAAATAAAAATTTAAGATTGTGTAAAGTATTACAGCTCCAAATGTAAAATAAAATATTTTGTCCCAGTATCCTTCATATATATATGCAGATAAAGTCCCTAAGATAGTTATTAAGGGTATTGTTCTTATACCTGCAAAAGCTTCCCCAAGTTTACTTCTATGTTCCCTTTCCAATCCTATGATTAGACCTAAACCTAAGGAAAACATTATCTTAAAGATAAGCTCAGAAGTAAAATTATTAAACGTTATATCCATTTAATTTTCCTTATTACATTTAATTAAATAGGATTTTACCAAATTGGAAGGAAATTTTTAAAATTTTTTAAATTGGAAAAAATGTTTAATGATTACTTTAATTCGAAGATTATTCTAAGCTGAAAGTTATTTTTATGAATTAATTATTTGTTTTCAATATAATCAGAAGTTTTCCCCAATTGTGTGGAAAATAGAAGAATTAACAAAAATTTTTTGTGAAAACTTAAGTCTTTTAAATAAAATTGTAGAAAGATTATTAGAATTTTACAAAAAAGCCAAAAATATAAATTTTTTCAAAAAATTTTAATTGGGTAGGACAAACTGTTAGTATTCATAAAATTATGTGAAAGAATAAATTACCTTGAAAAGTTTGATTAAATCAGATACATTTTAGCATTAAATTAAATACTTATGGAGATGGAGTTAAAAATATGGAAGATAAAATAAAAGAAACAGAAGCAAGAATTAATATGTATGGTTTTTTATCGCGACTTTTTATAGAGGAGATTGATGAAGATACATTAAGAAAAATAAAAGAAAATCCTGATATTTTAGATATGTTCCCAAAAACTAAAGAATGGGAAGATTTCCACAAAAAAGATTTAAAAAAGTTAATAGATGAAGATTTAAATGTTGATTTCACTACAATATTTTTAATAAATGTTTATCCATACCAATCTGTATTTATGCATGATGAAGGATATATTAATCCTACAGTAACTAATCCTGCCTTAATGTTTTATCAGGAGCATGGATATTCTATAGATTTGACAGAAACAAGAGCATTAGCACCTGACCATATAGCTGTAGAATTTGAGTTTATGATGACTGTAGCAAAAGATGAATTGGAAGCATTAAATCAGGGAAATATACAGGAGGCAAATAGATTAAGAAATATTCAAAAAAAATTTATAGAGGAACATTTGGGACAATGGGCTCCTGTATATCTACTATCTGCAAGGGATATAGCAGAAACTCCATTCTATTATGATGTATGTGATTTAGCTTTAGACTTTATACTTTCCGATTATGAATATTTAAGCGAAGATATGATTTAAATAAAACCAAAATAATCAACCCAAGAAGCATTTTTTATTTTATTTTTTATTTTGCAAAATTAAAAATTTATTATTACTTTTTCAAATTAAAACTTTTTGTTGTAGTTAGATTTATCAATCATCTTTTAAAGATGTTAAATTGGCATATTCTTTGCTTTTTAATTTAAATTAAAGAATAATTAAGGAGATGATGATTTTATGATTTGCTTTTTTCAGAGAAGTATAAAGAAGACAATTGTTATAGAAGGAATAGGTTTACATACAGGAAATAAAACTAAAATAAAATTAATTCCTGCGAAAGAAAATACAGGAATAATCTTTATAAAAGACGGCGTGGAAATTCCAGCCAATATAGATTATGCAAAGAGGTTCGATTTCTCCACAACCTTAGAAAAGGACGGAAAGGTCATTAATACAGTAGAACATCTATTATCTGCTTTATATTTAACAGGAATAGATAATGTATACATAGAGATTATAGGTGATGAAATTCCAATTCTTGATGGAAGTGCCCATCTGTTTATAAAACATATAAAATCTGCAGGTATAAAAAGCTTAAGAGAAGAAAAGATTTACGCTGTTTTAAAAGAAGAAATGTTAGTTAAAGATGAAGATAAATATATATATGGAAAGCCTTCTGAAGAAATAATTTTTACGTATCATGCAGATTATAACAATAATATTATTGGAAATAGAAAATTTAGTTATAAACCTAATGAAAAGGAAAGTTTTAACTCTGTGGCAAATGCAAGGACATATTGTTTTATTGAAGAAGTTAATTATTTAAAAAATTTAGGTTTGGCAAAAGGCGGTTCTTTAGAAAATGCAGTTGTATTTGATGGAGATAAAGTTTTAAATCCTGACGGTTTAAGATATGAAGATGAACCTGTCAGACATAAAGTTTTAGACTTAATAGGAGATTTATATTTATTAGGTTATCCTTTATGGGCTGATATTTATTCTTATAAGGGAGGACATAGACTTAACGCCGAGTTTGTTAGGAATATAAAAGAGAATGGAGCTGTTGAGTTATTATATGCGTCTGAAGTATTAGATAAAAATAATATTTTAACAAAAATCGCTGTTTAAGTTTTTAACATAGTATCTAAAAATTTATAAGGTTGGTAGTTAATTAAAGTCGGGAAGCTATAAAATTAGGTCAATAGATTATTGATTTCCCAATATATTATTAAAAGTTTTAATAATCGTAAGCTCAACTTAAGTTTAGTTTTACTGAACTAATAAATACAAAAGTCAGATATAAATAAAAATTTAACAATTCTACCTATTCTTTCATTCAAATTTTTTTATATTTTGCTTTAATTTATAATTGTTTATAAAGAACTTTATATGACTTTTAATAACAAGGAGGAATATATAATGTCAAAAAACAAGCCATTGGTTTTATGGCTAAATGAAGTTGGAATGGAAGAGATAGAGCTTGTGGGAGGAAAAAACGCATCTCTCGGTGAAATGATTAAAGGTTTAACATCTAAAGGTATTAAAGTACCTATGGGCTTTGTTATTACTTCAGAGGCTTACAGATATTTTATTGATTACAACAATTTACAGGAAAAAATTAAAGAAACATTAAAAGGTTTAGACCTGAATGATGTTGAAGACTTAAGAAGAAGAGGATTAAAAATAAGAGAGTTAATAAAAGGTGGAAGATTTCCAGAAGATTTAAAAGAAAAAATAATAAACTATTATAAAGAATTAAGCCAAATGTATAATCAATATAGGGTAGATGTTGCTGTTCGTTCATCCTCAACTGCAGAGGACTTACCTGATGCATCTTTTGCAGGTCAACAGGAAACTTATTTAAATATAAAGGGAGATGAAACTCTTTTAAATGCAGTTAGAAACTGTTTTGCCTCCTTATTTACAGATAGGGCTATATCTTATAGAGAAAGTATGAATTTTGACCATTTTTCAATAGGTTTGGCTGTTGGTGTTCAAAAGATGGTTCGTTCAGATTTAGCATCTTCAGGGGTAGCTTTCTCATTGGATACAGAAAGTGGTTTTAAAGATGTAGTTTTAATTAACGGTTCTTACGGTTTAGGAGAAATGGTTGTTCAAGGGGCTGTAACTCCTGACGAGTGGATAGTATTTAAACCTACATTTAAAAAGGGATATGAGGCAATAATAGAGAAAAAGTTAGGTAGAAAAACTCATAAAATGGTTTACGGCAGTTCTGAAGATGAAAGGGTAAAAATTGTTCCAGTTCCTACAGAGAAACAAAAACAATTCTGTTTAACAGATAAGGAAGTTCTACAGTTGGCAAAATGGGTTATGGATATTGAGGATTACTACTCTAATAAATACGGAAAATGGACACCTATGGATGTTGAATGGGCTAAAGATGGCGAATTAAATGAGTTATTTATCGTTCAGGCTAGACCTGAAACAATCCATTCAAGAAAAGACCACTCTAAGATAACGGTTTACAAAATAATAGAGCCTTATGAAGAAAGGGTTAAGAAAAGATTAGTTCAAGGAATAGCTGTAGGTGATAAAGTAGCTACAGGAAGAGTTAAACTTCTATACTCATTGGAAGATGCCAAAGATTTCAAAGAAGGAGACGTTTTAGTCACAGATATGACTGACCCTGACTGGGAACCTATTATGAAAAAGGCAGCAGCAATTGTCACCAATAGGGGAGGTAGAACCTGTCACGCCGCAATAGTTGCTAGGGAATTGGGAGTTCCTGCAGTTGTTGGTACAGAAAACGCAACGGAAGTTTTAGAAAATGGAATGGAGATAACAGTATCATGTGCGGAAGGAGACGTTGGTTATGTTTATAAAGGAAAGATAGATTATGAAATAGAGGAAGTTGATATTGCTTCATTACCTAAGACAAAAACTCCTATAATGATGAATGTTGCATCACCTGAAGGAGCATTTGATTTCTCATTCCTACCTAACGACGGAGTAGGTTTAGCCCGTGAAGAGTTTATCATAAACAACTATATAGCTATACATCCATTAGCATTAATAAAGTTTGATGAAATTAAAGATATAGACCCAGAATTAGCAGAGATTATAGAAGATAAAACTTTTGGTTATGATAATAAGGAGGAATATTTTATAAAGAAATTATCTTATGGAATAGCTAAAATTGCAGCTGCATTCTATCCTAAACCTGTAATTGTAAGATTTTCAGATTTTAAAACTAACGAGTATGCGAATCTTATAGGTGGAAAATATTTCGAACCTAAAGAAGAAAATCCTATGATAGGTTGGAGAGGTGCATCTAGATATTACTCCGATAAATTTAAACCTGCATTTGGTTTAGAGTGTAAGGCAATCTTAAGAGTTAGAAATAAAATGGGATTAACAAACGTTAAAGTAATGGTTCCTTTCTGTAGAACACCAGAAGAAGGTAAAAAAGTTTTAGAAGTTATGGAAGAGTTCGGATTAAAGAGAAATGATAACGGCTTAGAAGTTTATGTTATGTGTGAGCTTCCTTCAAATGTTATACTTGCAGACCAGTTTGCAGAGATATTTGATGGTTTCTCAATAGGTTCAAATGACTTAACCCAGTTAACATTAGGTTTAGACAGGGATTCTTCATTAGTAGCTCATCTATACGATGAGAGAAATGAAGCTGTAAAGAGAGCTATAGCTCAAGCTATAAAAACTGTAAAAGCGAAAGGTAAAAAGATAGGAATATGCGGACAGGGACCTTCAGACTATCCAGATTTCGCCCAATTTTTAGTAGAACAGGGAATAGACACAATA